>NZ_JBEXTX010000011.1:0-111707 GCF_040614175.1 Amycolatopsis sp. NPDC006131 | reverse complement strand
CCACCCGCTACGACAAGTTGGCCACGCTCTACCGCGCCGCCATCCTCATCCACGACGTCATCACCTGGACAAAGACATTGTCAGACACGGCCTAGGCCACCCACTCCCGCCACTTGGTCAGCAGCACCTTCAACAACACAACCGGGTTTTCGGTGTTCGGTGAGTGTGCCGCGCCGGGGATGAGTTCGAAGGGCGCTCCCAGGCGGGCCGCCATTTCGCGCTGTGCCGGGACGCTCCAGGCGTCGTCGCGTTCGCCGGCTATCACCTGCGTTGGCACGCCCGTCGCAGCGAGTTCGGGCACCCGGTCCGGCTCCGTGCGCAGGCCACGCGCCATTCCGAGCAGCCCGGCCGGGTTCGAGGCCAGGAAACGCAGTCGCAGGAAGTCCTTCAGGTCCTCGGGCATCGCGGTCCACAACGGCGACCGCGCGCTCACCTGCTCCCGCACCCGGTACACCTCGTCCAAACCGGACTGCCGCAACACCGGCTCGCCCGCGCCCAACGCCTGCCGCCGGGCGCCTTCCGGCAACTCGCCGGGTCCGCTGTCCAGCAACGTCAACCCCGCGACCGGCGCGCCCGCCAGCACCGCCGCCCGCGCCACCAGCCCACCGTAGGAGTGGCCGAGCAGCACCACCGGCCCGTCGATGTCCGAGATCAGCCCGGCCACCACGGAGCCCAGCGCGGCAGGCAGGTAAGCCTCCTCGTCGGGCGGGCCCGGCGACTCGAACTGGCCCGGCAGGTCGATCGCGATCGCGCGGAAACCGCCGTCCGCCAAGCCGTCCAGCAGCGGCGCGAAGTCCTCTTTGGACCCGGTGTACCCGGGAACCAGCACCGCGGTCACCTTCGCCGGAGCGGGCGTGCGCAGCGCGGCCAGGCCCCGCAGGCGCACCTTCTCCGCCCCGTGCGGGGTCAGCTGTGCCGTCACGACAACGCGACCAGCGTGTTCCCACGCTGTTCGAGCAGCACCGGCCCCAGCGCGGCCAGGCGCACCGGCCCGGTGTAGCCGTGCCGGTCCACCGCGATCGTGCGGATCGTCGACCCGTCCGACTCGTTCAGCACCGCCAGCCCGCCCTGGATCGGCACGACCAGCTGGTGCGCGAAGGTGATCCCGGGGCCCAGTGCGCTGTTCAACGTCCACAGTGGAGTCAGGTTGTCCCGGGACAGCGCCATCATCTTCGACCCGGTGAACCAGTACACGTTCGCCGACGTCGTCGACGTGACCGGCGCCAGCCCGGCCGGGTCCTGCGCCAGGTCCGACGCGGGCAGGTCCAGCGGGTAGGCCGCGGTCTGCTCGCCGTCGGCGTCGTAGAGCACCAGCAGCCTCTGGTCCGGCAACGCGACCGCCGTGTGATCACCCGACATCGCGACCATCTTCGCGTTGTGCCCGGCCACGATGGCGCTGAACGACACCTGCGGCTCGTCCGACTCCTTGGGCACGGACTTCATCACCGTCAGCCGGTCGCCGGGGTCGCCGGGGCACCGCTCGATCACGCCGAGCCGGCCCGACGCCATCGCGACCGAGCCGTAGGTGCAGCCCGTGCGCGGCTGCTTGTTCGGGTTCACCAGGGCGGGGACCTTGCCGTACTCGTTGGTCTCGACGAGGTCGTCCCGCCAGGTCACGAGCAGTTCGGGCCCGGTCGCGGTGACCTGGCTGCCGTCGGTCACCAGCCGCGTGCCCAACGGCGCGCTGCCGGTGCGCTGCGCCTTGCGCAGGCCCGTGTCGATGCCGAGCCCGATCACTTCGGAACAGCCGGACTCGCCGTTCACGCCGTCCTTGCGGTACACCGCCAGCACCCGGCCCCAGGCCTCGGCGGCGGTGCACAGCGTCAGGTCGCGGGCGTAGCGCCAGCGCACCTCGCCGGTCAGCGGGTCGCGCCCGGCGATCTCGCCGCCGTTCGCGGTGGCCACGGCCGTGCCCTCGGCGATCGGGACCGGGGCCGAGTCGCTGGGCGCCTGCCACAGCTCGCGCAGCGTCGCCGGCACGGTCGCCGGCGCGGGCGGCAGGGGAGCGCCCGGCGCGGACGTCTCCTGGATCGTCGCCCGGCTCGCGCTGCCTGCCCAGATCACGACACCGGTGACGACCACGACGACGACGATCAGGACCGCGACCACCCGGTCACGAGGCCGGTTCCACGGGGACGGCCGCTCGCGTCGCGGCCGTTCCGGAGCCGGCGCCGGGGCGGGAGCGCCGGCCAGCACGTCCTCCGCGCCGATCGGCCCGGCGACCTCGCCCCCGTCGGGACGGCGGTGCCGTCCACCCGCCTCGGGCTCGCTCACGTTCCTGCTCCCGGTGTTCGCCGGCGCCCCCGCGGCGCCGGTCGGCCTCAGTCTGCCGAACCCGGTGTATCAGACGTGTTCGCCGTCGCGCTGGCCGAGCCCGAACGGCGACGGCGGCGGCGACGGGCGGGACGCTCCGCGGCCTCGCCGCCTTCACGCTCGGTCGGGCCCTTCTCCGCGGGGCCCGAGGTGTCGCCGACCGCTTTGCCACCGCGGGTGCGGCGGCGCGGACGGCGCTCCTCACCCGACGGCTCGCCGGTGGCCTCGGGCTGCTCGCCCTCGGCCTTCGCGGCACCGCGGGTGCGGCGACGGTTGCGGGTGGTCGCGCCGCCGCTCCGGCGACGGCCGCCCATCTGCTCCTCCGGCTCGGCGGCCAGGCCGGCGCGGGTGCGCTTGGACAGCGGCAGCCGCCCGGTGGCGTCCTCCGGGATGTCCAGGTCGCTGAACAGGTGCTTCGACGTCGAGTACGTCTCGACCGGCTCGGCCATGTCGAGCTTGAGCGCGTCGTTGATGGCCTGCCAGCGGTGCATGTCGTCCCAGTCGACCAGCGTGATCGCGACGCCGGTCTTGCCCGCGCGGCCGGTGCGGCCGATGCGGTGCACGTACGTGCTCTCGTCCTCGGGCGTCTGGTAGTTGATCACGTGTGTCACGTCGGTGACGTCGATGCCGCGGGCCGCCACGTCGGTGGCGACCAGCACGTCGACCTTGCCGGAGCGGAACGCGCGCAGCGCCTGCTCGCGAGCGCCCTGGCCGAGGTCGCCGTGCACCGCCGCGGCGGCGAACCCGCGCTCGGCGAGGTCGTCGGCCACCTTCTGCGCGGTGCGCTTGGTGCGGGTGAAGATCATCGTCAGGCCGCGGTCCTTGGCCTGCAGCACGCGGGCGATCAGCTCGGGCTTGTCGAGCGAGTGCGCCCGGTAGGCGAACTGGGTGGTGCGCTCGTGCACCGCGCTGGAGTCGTTCTCCTCGGCCCGCACGTGCGTCGGGCGGTTGAGGAAGGTGCGGGCCAGCTTGATGATCGGATCCGGCATCGTGGCCGAGAACAGCATGGTCTGCCGCTGGTCGGGCACCATGCCGAGGATGCGCTCGATGTCGGGCAGGAAGCCCAGGTCGAGCATCTCGTCGGCCTCGTCCAGCACCAGCGCGCGGACCTTGCCGAGGACCAGCGCCTTCTGCTCGGCCAGGTCCAGCAGGCGGCCCGGGGTGCCGACGACCACGTCGACGCCCTTGCGCAGGGCGCTGATCTGCTGCTCGTACGGGCGGCCGCCGTAGATCGCCAGCGTGCGCACGTTCAGGTGCTTGCCCGCGTCGGTGAGGTCGCGGGTGACCTGCAGGCACAGCTCGCGGGTCGGGACGACCACCAGGGCCTGCGGGGTGCCGTCGCCGGGGGAGACCACGCGCTGCAGCAGCGGGACGCCGAAGCCCAGCGTCTTGCCCATGCCGGTGCGGGCCTGGCCGATCAGGTCGTCGCCGGCCAGCGCGAGCGGCAGCGTGAGGGCCTGGATGGCGAAGGTGTGCTCGATGCCGGCCTCGGCGAGCGCGCGCACGATCTCGGGGCGGACGCCCAGCTCGGCGAAGGTGGGGGTGGCCGGTTCGATGTGGTCGGCCTGCAGCGGGTGGGAGGTGTCGGTGTCCGGGACGCCCGTCTCGCTGTGCTCGAGGGCCACCGGGTCGATCTCGTTGTTGTCGGGAATGTTCGCGGTCAGTGTGATCGCCTCTCTCTACCAGCGCGCACGGCCTGGTCGAGATTCGGCACTCAACCGGCGGGAAGGTCCACCGGGAATGCCTGGACGGCGTGCACGCGCATTACCTGCCGCTCACAGTGGCGCCCGGGGTCTGCTCGTCCTCCGGCGAGTCGAGGCGGGTGTGCCTCGGGTGGGGCGCGCTACTGCGGATGCGGTAGCTTTCCCGTCCAATTGTAACCGGTATGGCCCCGGCCTCGGCATTTCGGCCCGGTGTGTCCACGTTAGATTCGTCTCCCCGCGACGGCGGTACGCTCACGGCCGTGACACGAGAGATCAGCGAAGGCGTCGTCGACCTGCTCGGGGTCATCGCCTACGGCGAATTGTCCGCGTTCGACCGGATGGCGGAGGACGCGCGGAAGGCGCCCACCCTGTCCGGGCGCGCCGCGCTGTCGGCGATGGCGGCCGCCGAGATCGGGCACTACGAGATGCTGGCGAAGTTCCTCGCCGAGCACGGCAGGCGCGTCGAGGACGCGATGGCGCCGTTCGTGGCCCGGTTCGACGCCTGGCACGCGTCCACCGCGCCCAAGTCGTGGCTGGAATCGCTGGTCAAGGCCTACGTCGGGGACGGGCTGGCGGCGGACCTCTACCGCGAGGTGGGCAGCTGGCTGGACCCGGAGACCAAGGACCTCGTCGTCACGGTGCTCGCCGACACCGGGCACTCGGCGTTCGCCGAGCGGGAGGTCGCCGCCGGCATCGAGGCCGACCCCAAGACGCGGGACAAGCTGGCGTTGTGGGGACGGCGGCTGCTCGGCGAGGCGCTGACCCAGGCGCAGTACGTGGTGGCCGAGCGGGACCCGCTGGCCGAGCTGATCGTGTCCGGCTCGGGCGACCTGTCGGGAATCGCCGGGCTCTTCCGGCGGTTGCAGCAGGGGCACACCAAACGGATGCAGGCGCTCGGGCTGGGCTAGCCTGGGCGGTGGAGTACGTGGCAGAACCAGTCGGAGGTAGCAGGTGGAGGTCAAGATCGGCATCAAGGACACCCCGCGTGAGCTGGTGGTGTCCAGTGGCCAGTCCGCCGAGGAGGTCGAGAAGCTGGTCGCCGACGCGCTGAAGACCGAGGACGGCCTGTTCAGCCTCACCGACGAGAAGGGCCGCAAGTTCCTGGTCCCGTCGGACCGGATCGCCTACGTGGAGATCGCGCCCTCGGACGTGCGCCGGGTCGGGTTCGCGGTCGGTTCGTAAGTCTTCTCGCGGAGGGGGCGTTCACCACGAGGTGGTGGACGCCCCTTTCGTCGTTTCGTAGAGCGCGCGTTGATCCCGGTCGGCGAGCTGCTCGCAGGTTACGCGCCGCGTACCGGCAAGGCCGTCGAGCTTATTACTCCAGTGATGTTGCGGCTGCGCGCCCCGAGGAATGGCGGGAGCCGATCTGATGATCGGCTGGGCGCAGGTCGTGCGATGGCGTCCTGACCAGCTGCGGCCATGTGTGAGGCGCGAGTCCTCGCCGATGCGGAACTCGCCGACCGGGTGGGCGAGGTGCTGCGGCAGGCCGAGGACATCGACAGCGACTCGCACAACGGCTTCGACCGGATCAAGACCGAGCGCGCGGGCCCGGACACGGGGATCGAAATCCGGTTCAGCGACGCTTACGGCGGTGAGCTGGTCTTCGGTTCCGCCAAGCGAACCCTGCTCGGCGCGACCACCGGCTGCCACCTCTACGCCGCGGCCAAGGAGCGCGGCGCCCCGCGCCCCTCGACCACTCCGTGACGCGTCAGTCGGCCAGTTCGGCGAGCGTTTTCGGCACCGTGAACGGCGGCGTGCTCGTCCCCAGGATGCGGTAGCGGCCCCACGGGTCGGGGTCCGACAGCTCGCCCGTCGCGGAGCCGTCCGGCGTGCGGATCTCGCCCTTCTTCTTCCGGCCGCCGCACAGCTCGTCCAGCCGGGCGCTCGGCGCGATGCGGCCGTACCAGCGGTAGTAGCCGTCGATGGGCTGGAAGTGGCCCCTCAGCTCCACCTCGACCGGCACCTCGGCGCCGTCCACCACCACCGTCGCGGGACCGGTGTAGCCGTCTTCGTCGTCAGCCGACATCCGTCTCCTCCTTCGGGCGCACCCGTCCGAGCTGGACGATCTTGTTCTCCTCCAGCGGCTTGTTCGGGTCGATCGTGACCCCGTGCTGGCGGGCCAGCCCGTCGATCGCGGCCCAGATGATCTGCGTCAGGTACTCCACGACGCTGTCCCGGCTCATCGACCGGCGCTCCAGCCACCACTCACCGGTGTTCTGGACCATCCCGACGATCCCGTACGCCCACGGCTCGGCCGCGCCGGAGTCCATGTTGAACATCCGCATGTAGTCGCCGAGCAGGGCGGTCAGCGCGGTCGCGATCAGTTCCTTGTCCTCGGCCACCACGTCGGCGTCGGCCGGCTTGCCCGCGAACGAGCCGCGCACCAGCAGCCGGTACAGGTTCGGGTGCTCCTCGATGACGGTGAAGAACGCGTCCAGCGCCATGCGGATCCGCGGCACCGGCGCCAGCTCCGCGTTGATCGCCGGGACCAGCCGCGAGAACAGCAGCTCGGTGCCCCGCTGGCCGAGCGCGTCGTACAGGTCGGCCTTGTCCGCGAAGTGCCGGTACAGCACCGGTTTGGTGACCCCGGCGGCGACCGCCACGTCGTCCATCGCCAGGTCGGGACCGCGCTCGTCCAGCGCCTTCAGCGCCGCCTCGACGAACTCGGCCCGGCGCTCGACCCGGTGCTTGCGCCACCGGTCCCGGCGCGCGTCGCCGGTCGCCGGCTCGCCTGCCGAAGGGTGCTTGCCGCTGCGCTTGACACGATCCGTCACGCGCCTCATGCTACCAGAGGTAACTGTTACCACGGGTTACACAATGTGGGGAGCACGCGATGACGCGAACGCTGGACGACCACGGCCGCGAGAAGACCGCCGACCGGTTGCTGAAGTCCTCGGCCAACAAGTTCTACGACCCCGACGTCGACATCGACTGGTCCGCCCCGCTGGCCGAGGGCAAGCCCTTCCAGCTGGAGCGCCGCAGCTCGCTCTACGGCACCCACCTGTGGGACCGGCTCACCGAGGAACAGCGGCTCGAACTGGGCAAGCACGAGCTCGCCAGCATCGCCAGCAACGGCATCTTCTTCGAGGTGCTGCTGATGCAGCTGCTGCTCAAGGAGGTCTACAACTCCGACCCGACGACGCGGCACGTGCAGTACGCGCTCGCCGAGATCGCCGACGAGTGCCGCCACTCGACGATGTTCGCGCGCTCGGTCGAGGCCGTCGGCGCGCCGGCGTACGGCCCGGTGAAGATCGTGCACCGGCTGGGCAAACTGCTGCCGTTCATCGGCTACGGGCCCGCGCTGTACGGCTCGATCCTGGTCGCCGAGGAGATCCTCGACCGGATCCAGCGGGAGAGCATGGCCGACGAGGACATCCAGCCGCTCGTGCGCATGGTCAACCGCATCCACGTGCTCGAAGAAGCGCGGCACGTGACCTTCGCCCGCGAGGAGGTCACCCGCGGCATGGCGAAGCTGAACAAGGCCGAGCTGCTCTACCAGCGCTGGCTCATCGCCGTCGTCAGCTTCGCGATCACCCGCAGCCTGATCAACCCGCGCGTCTACAAGGCGGTCGGCCTCAACCCGCGCGAGGCGTGGGAGGCGGCCATGAACAACCCGCACTGGCACGAGACCCTGCGCTGGTCCGGCGAGCGCATCATGGCGTTCCTCGACGACGCCGGGCTCGTCGGCCAGCCGGGCACGTACTGGTGGCGCAAGTCCTTCCTGCTGGGGGCCCGATGACGGCGACGGTCCGTCGGAGGGGGACGGGCCGTCGCTTCACGACGAGCGACGGCACAGCCCTCCACGTCGAGCTGTCCGGACCGCGCGACGCCGCGGTCACCCTGGTGCTGGTGCACGCGTGGACGCAGGACCACCTGGAGTGGGACCCGGTCCTGCCGCTGCTGCCGACCGGGGTCCAGGTCTTGCGCTACGACCACCGCGGGCACGGCTGGTCGGAGCCGGCGAAGCCGGGGACGGCGACGGTCGCGCAGCTGGCCGACGACCTCGCCGAGCTGATCGCGGAGCTGGCGCCGGCGGGCAGGCTCGTCCTGGCCGGGCACTCGATGGGCGGGATGACCGTGATGGCGCTGGCCGAGCGGCACCCGGAGCTGGTCGAATCGCGGGTGGACGGGGTCGCGTTCATCGCCACCTCGTGCTGCGACATGGACCGGCTCACGCTCGGGCTGAACGGGCGGGCCGGACGGGTGGCGGCGCGCGTCGACAAGACGTTCGGGCGGCTGCTGAACCGGTGGGGCGCCGAGCACGTGCCGATCCCGGCGCCGCTGGCCCGGCCGTCGGTCAAGTGGCTGGCTTTCGGGAAGAAGGTGCGGCGGGCCGACGTGCGGGCGATGACGGAGCAGTTCCTGCGTGCGCACCCGCGCAGCGTCGGCGGCTTCCGCGACTCGATGTCCGACCACGACCGGCGCAAGGCGCTCGCGACCCTGCGCGGCACGCCGACGGTGGTGATGGTCGGCGACCGGGACCGGATCACGCCGGTGCACCACGCGCGCGTGATCGCCGAGGAGTTGCCGGAGGCGGAGTTCGTGCTCTTCCCCGGCGCCGGCCACGAGCTGACCTACGAGCGGACGCGCGAGGTCGCGAAGCGGCTGAGCCGCCTGCTGGCGAACTAGGACCGAGCGTTTTGAGGGCGGCGGAGCCGCTTCCGCCGCCCTCGCAGCCGGCACCGCCGCGGGTTCTGAGTCAGCTCAGCCGCGCGGAGCGCGTCGGTTGAGGGTGGTGGTGGGAGACGGGCGGGCGCCTCCTCGCGAGGACAGCGCCGACGTGGTGGTCGGCACTGCCGCGCGGAGCGCGTCCACCAGGGGTGGATGAGGGGTGGTGGTCGGGCCGGCGGGCGGGATTCTGAGGTTCCGCCACCCGCACCGCTACGCAGGCCGGCCCGACATTTCAGGAATCGCCTGGCGTGTGCTGGAGCGGGAAGCCGCCGCCGATGCCGCGCCAGGCGAGCGTCGCGGTCAGCGACACCGCCTCCTCGCGGCTCATCGTGCTGTGGTGGGCCAGCCAGAACCGGGCGCTGACCTGGCTCAACCCGACCAGGCCGACCGCCAGCAGGCGCGCCCGGCCCTCGTCCAGGCCCGCGTCGGCGGTGATCGTGTCCGTGATCGCGTTGACGCACTCGGTGGTGGCGCGGTCGACGGCCTCCTGCACGACGGGCTCGCCCCGCAGGTCGGACTCGAAGATCATCCGGAAGGCGCCGGTCTCGCTGGCGACGAAGTCGAAGAACGCGCCGACGGCGGCCCGCACGCGGAGCTTGTTGTCGGTGGTCGAGGCGAGCGCCTCGTTCACGCGCGCGACCAGCTCGTCGACGTGGTTCTCCAGCAGCGCGGTGTAGAGGTCCAGCTTGCCCGGGAAGTGCTGGTACAGCACCGGCTTGCTGACTCCCGCCTGCTCGGCGATCTCGTCCATGGCCGCCGCGTGGTACCCGTTTGCCGAGAAGACCCGCTGCGCCGCGGCCAGAAGCTGAGCGCGCCGCTCGGTCCGGGGTAGCCGGACTCCCCGCTGTTGCGCCGCCGCAGTCTCCGTCATGCTTTCCTCCCAAAGAACCCGTTCGAGATTACTCGCCGGTATCGCCGAGTCGCCAAGGGCCGGGTGGGTAGGCATCCTGGATTGATGACCGACACCGTCCCGGCTTCCCGGCCGTCCCCGGATCCCGGGGCGCCCAGGGTGCCCGTCACGCACGTACCGCTGTCCACTCGTGAGTTACCCGAACTCGACCCGAAACTCACGCCGTGGCCGGGGAAAACCGAGCAGGTCGGCGGCGTCTCGCTGCACGTCCGGCGCACGCCGGGCGCGGCGGAGGAGACCGTCCTCTACGTGCACGGCCTCGGCGGATCGTCGACGAACTGGACCGACCTGGCCGCCCTGCTGGCGCCGACGGCCGGGGGAGCGGCGATCGACCTGCCCGGCTTCGGGTTCTCCGAGCCGGAACGCGCCTTCGATTTCAGCCTCGACGCGCACGCCGAGGTGGTCGCCAGGTTCGCGGAGGGGCTCGGCGCGGGCCCGGTGCACCTCATCGGCAACTCGATGGGCGGCGCGGTCTCGCTGCTCGTCGCGGCGCGGCACCCCGAGCTGGTCAAGACGCTGACGTTGATCTCGCCCGCGATGCCGGACCGGCGGCCGGACCCGCGGCGGCTGTCCGACCCGCTGATGGCGCTGGCCTACCTGCCGTTCGTCGGCCGCCGCGCCCGGCGCAAGCTCGCCGCCTACACCGCGCACCAGCGCGCCAAGATGGTCATCAAGCTGTGCTTCGCCGACCCGGACTCCTTTCCCGAGCACCGGATGGCCGAGCTGGTCGAGGAGCACAGCGCGCGCGCCGAGCTGGCCTGGGCGAACGTGGCGATGTCCCGCAGCACGTTCGGGATCTTCCGCACCTGGTTCGCGCGGGGCGCGGCGTCGCTGTGGCGGGTGACGCCCAACGTGACGGTTCCCACGCTGGTCGTGTGGGGCACCGAGGACAAGGTGATCTCGGTCCGCCGGGCCGCGCGGACCGCGAAGTTGCTGCCGCGCGGGCGGCTCCTCCTGCTGCCGCGGACCGGTCACGTGGCGCAGATGGAACGCCCGGTTGCCGTAGCGAAGGCTGTTCTGGGTATGTGGGAGGCGGTCGCTGCCGGTTCGTGGTAGCCCATTCGAGTTAATCCGAGCTCGCTCCGTGACGGCTTGGTCGCGCGTTGCGTAACTCTGCGCATGTGGCAATCTGGGACCCGTGAAGCGGGCGAGCAGCGGCGAGCGTGGCGAAGGACGGCGAGCACAGTACGCGCCCCCGTCGGGCCGGTCGTCGGTGCGTCTGAGCGAGGACCGCTACCGGCCGCGCGCGCGCCGCGTGCAGGCCGAGCCGCTGGCCGCGTCGTGGAAGCCGCCGCAGGCGCAGCTCGAGCAGGACCCGGAGGAAGCCCGCCGGGCGCGGCGCCGCAAGGGCAAGGTCGGCCGTCTCGTCGGCGCCTACGGCTGGCGCGTGTACGCGTTGCCGGTCCTCGTCGTGATCACCGTCCTGGTGGTGTTCAACACCGCGACCGAGCCGGCCCCGCCGCAGACGAACTCCGCGGCGCAGACCCTCGACGGCGGCGCCGGGCAAGGCGGGGACAACGCGCTCTCCGAACAGCCGGCCGCGCCGCGCGACCTCAACATCCCCACCGCCGAGCTGCCGACCGGCGGTGATTTCACGCAGAGCGGCTCCATGGCCTACCACGTCGTCCCGGTGCCGAACGACGGCGTGAGCGGCAAGGAGGCCGGCAGCGGCGGGAAGCTTTACCACTACACGATCGAGGTCGAAAACGGCATCGACGCCGCCAGTTACGCCGGTGACGACGCCTTCGCCAGCGCCGTCGAGCGGACGCTGTCGGACGTGCGCAGCTGGATCGGCACCGGCAAGGTCAAGCTGCAGCGGGTCGGCGCGGACTACCCGGACATCGACTTCCGCGTGAGCCTCACCACGCCGGACACCGCCAAGCGGCCGGACGTGTGCGGGTTCAGCATCCCGTTCCCGACCTCCTGCTACTCGCGGGCGTTCGACCACCGCGTGGTGATCAACCTCGCCAGGTGGGTGCGCGGCGGGCTCGCGTTCACCGACCTCGGGATGTACCGGCAGTACGCGATCAACCACGAGGTCGGGCACGCGCTGGGGAAATCGCACGTGGGCTGCCAGGAGAACGGCGCGCTGGCGCCCGTGATGATGCAGCAGACCTTCGGCGTGTCGAACAACTACGTGGCCCAGCTGAACGCGGTCGACCAGTACAACTCGAAGGCCGTGCCGGCCGACGGCAAGACCTGTGTCCCGAACGCCTGGCCGGTGCTGCAGTTCGGCGATTCGGCCCCCGCGGGCTGACGCGTTCCACATCCTGGGACGGCGGGAAGAGTCCGGTCGCGCTCCGTGTTGTGGATACTTGGGGAAGCGACAACGACAGCCGCGCGAACTTGGAGGACCGATGGCAGGCACGCTGCCGCCGCTCGTGGAGCCGGCGGCCGAACTCACCAAGGAAGAGGTGGCCCGCTACAGTCGGCACCTGATCATCCCGGATGTCGGGATGGACGGGCAGAAGCGGCTGAAGAACGCGAAGGTCCTGGTCATCGGTGCGGGCGGCCTCGGCAGCCCCGCGCTGCTGTACCTCGCCGCCGCGGGCGTCGGGACGCTCGGCGTCATCGACTTCGACGTCGTCGACGAGTCGAACCTGCAGCGCCAGGTCATCCACGGCCAGTCCGACATCGGCAAGCCCAAGGCCGTCTCGGCCAAGGAGTCGATCGCCGAAATCAACCCGTTCGTCAACGTCATCCTGCACACCGAGCAGCTGACCACCGCGAACGCGCTGGACGTCTTCCGCGGCTACGACCTGATCCTGGACGGCACGGACAACTTCGCGACCCGCTACCTGGTCAACGACGCCGCCGTGCTGCTGGGCAAGCCGTACGTGTGGGGTTCGATCTTCCGGTTCGAGGGCCAGGTCAGCGTGTTCTGGGAGGACGCGCCGAACGGTCAGGGCCTGAACTACCGCGACCTCTACCCCGAGCCGCCGCCTCCGGGCATGGTCCCCTCGTGCGCCGAGGGTGGCGTGCTGGGCGTGCTGTGCGCCTCGATCGGCTCGATCATGGTGACCGAGGCGATCAAGCTGATCACCGGTATCGGTGAGCCGCTGCTCGGCCGCCTGATCAGCTACGACGCGCTGGAGATGAAGTACCGCGAGGTCAAGATCCGCAAGGACCCGGAGACGCCGAAGATCACCGAACTGATCGACTACGAGGCGTTCTGTGGTGTCGTTTCGGACGAGGCGCAGCAGGCCGCGTCGGGCAGCACCATCACCCCGGCGGAGCTGAAGGCCAAGTTCGACGCGGGCGAGAACTTCGAGCTCATCGACGTCCGCGAGCCGCACGAGTACGAGATCGTGAACATCAAGGGCGCCAAGCTGATCCCGAAGGACCGCATCCTGTCGGGCGAGGCGCTGGCGGAGCTGCCGCAGGACAAGCCGATCGTGCTGCACTGCAAGTCGGGCGCCCGGTCGGCGGAGGCGCTGGCGGCGCTGCACCGGGCCGGGTTCAAGGACGCCACGCACCTCGGCGGCGGTGTGCTCGCCTGGGCGCGGCAGATCGACCAGAGCCTGCCGACGTACTGACGTTTGCCGGAAGGGCCCGTCGCGGTGTTTGCCGCGGCGGGCTTTTTTTCGTTACTTCAACCACCCGGCGATGTCATCGATCACCGCCTCGTCCACGTGCTGCGGGTGCGCGTACTGCTCGGGCCGCGAGGGTGCCGTGCCGGGGAAGAACAGGTGGTCGCAGGCGTCGTGCACGCGGATGTCCACGTCCGCGCAGTGGGTGAGGCACGCGCGCCAGCGAGCCAGGTCGTCGTCCACGGTCACCTGGTAGTCGCGGCCGCCCTGGAGGATCAGCACCGGCACGTCCAGCGTGGGCGTCGGGCACGTACTCCTCAGTCATCGTCGGCGCGCCGGCACGCTTGTCGAACCGGACGACGGCCACGCCGCGGCTCGCCAGACCCCACGCCAGGTCCTTGACCGGCTTGTTCGGTCCGCTCGTCTCGTCACGGTCCTGCGGCCCGCCACCGGTGAACAGCGTCAGCCGCCGACGGCCGCGCCGACCGTGACGTCGTCGCTCGGCGGACGACGGAACGGCGTCGGCCGGGCGCAGTCGGACGGGTTATTCCGCGCGCCGCGGCTGCTACTCGACCTGGACCATGATTCCTTCACGCCGCGAGCGATCGCCGTGGAGTGGCGGGTGCGTGGCGTGGTCGAGGCTCCGCCGAGCACACCTCGAGCTCTGCCGACTACCGGCAGGTGTTCGCCTTGGCTGTGGCCGCGCTGGTCGCCGAGTTCGGGGCCTACCTCGACCGTGACGACGCGGACCCGGCCGCCGATCTGGTCGGGTTCCGGCAACACGCCCTCTGGCTCAGCCGCGACGAGCTGGAAGCGCTGATCGCCGACCTGCGTGCGGCGATCGTGCCGCGGCCGGCGAACGAGCTCACCGCGCAACGCGCGCGCTACCTGCTCAGCCCGATCCTCTTCCCGGCCGCGGAACCGCCTGCTTGAACGCGGGAAAACGTCGTCGCCACGCGGTAATCTCGGGCGGTGCCCGACGGTCCGAGAGCAGGTCAGCCACCGGCGACTGTCCTGATGGCGTTCGGCCTCCAGCACACCACCCCGGAAGCGCTGCCGGGTGGGCGGGCGCACCGCTGCGGCGACGTCGTCCTGACCCCCGTGCGGGACCGGCCGAAGGCGCTCTGGCTCGCCGGCACCATGCACGCCCTCGACGTCCCCGACCTGCGCATCGCCCGGCCGCAGCGCGCCCGGGACGGGCGGTGGATCGTCGCGGGTTGGGCGGCCCGCCGCTACCTCGACGGCGCGCCCGAGCACCGGCACGACGAGATCATGCTCGCCGCCCTCAAACTGGCCCACGCCCTCACCGGCCTGCCGCGCCCGCGACACCTCGCCGCCCGGACCGACCCCGACGCGATCGCCGACCGCGTCGCCTGGGGGGAGGCCGAGGTGCCGGTCGACGAGGCCAAGGGCGGCCGCTGGTTCGAGGTCCTCGCCGTGGCGCGAAGACCCGTGGGGCTGCCGGACCAGGTCGTGCCGGGTGACCTCTTCGGCGCCGTCCTCTTCGACGGCGACGCCCCGCCCGGCATCGTCGACTTCGACCCGTTCTACCGGCCCGCCGAATGGGGCGCCGCGGTCGCCGCCGTCGACGCGGTCGCCTGGGGTGACGCCGCCCCCGACTTCCTCCAGCGCTGGTCCCACCTGCCGGAATGGCCCCAGCTCCTGCTGCGCGCCGTGCTGTTCCGGCTGGCAGGCAACGCCCTCAGCCCGCGTGCCACGGCCGCTTCCCTGGACGGTTTGCGTGCCGCCGCGGCCGCGGTGAGTGAGATCCTGTAGCGCCCGTCACTTCTCACCGGGCATCGCCCGAAATGCCGTAGCAATGTCAAACGCCTGAAACATTCGGGAGTTTTCAGGTAACACGCCGTTCCTACCGTCTCTGGGCAGAGGCGGAAGGAGGTGCGCGTGACGCTCACCGCGGAACCCCAGGTCAAAGTGGCCACCCACTGTCCCTACTGCGCCCTGCAGTGCGGGATGAGCCTGTCCGGCACCGCCGTCGCACCCCGCGAGTTCCCCACCAACGGCGGCGGCCTGTGCCAGAAGGGCTGGACGTCGGGCAGCCTGCTCACCACCCCGGCGCGGCTGACCACGCCGCTGGTCCGGGTCGACGGCGAGCTGGTGCCCGCGACCTGGGACGACGCGCTCGACCTCGTCGCGCGCCGGATCGCCGAGGTCCAGGCCGAGCACGGCCGGGACGGCGTCGCCCTGTTCGGCGGCGGCGGCCTCACCAACGAAAAGAGCTACCTGCTCGGCAAGTTCGCCCGCGTCGCGCTGGGCACTTCGCAGGTCGACTACAACGGCCGGTTCTGCATGTCGTCCGCGGCGGCGGCCGGCAACAGGGCGTTCGGCCTCGACCGCGGCCTGCCGTTCCCGCTGACCGACGTCGGCGGCGCGGACGCGGTCCTGCTGATCGGCTCGAACCCGGCCGAGACCATGCCGCCCTTCATGCAGCACCTGCGCAGGGCCATCGACACCGGCGGGCTGGTCGTGGTCGACCCGCGCCGCACGCCGACCGCGGACCAGGCGAGCCTGCACCTCGCGCCCGCGCCGGGCACCGATCTCGCCTTGGCGCTGGGCATCCTGCACGCGCTGGTCGCCGAGGGCCTGTTCGACCGCGACTACGTCGAGCAGCGCACCCGCGGCTTCGACGCGGTGTGGCAGATCGCGGCCCGCTGGTGGCCCGAGCGCGTCGAGCGGATCACCGGTGTCGCCGCAGCCGACCAGCGCCGCGTCGCCACCCTGCTGGCCAACGCCCGCAACGCCTACATCCTCACCGCGCGCGGCACCGAGCAGCACGCCAGCGGTTCGGACACCGTGAGCGCCTGGATCAACCTGGCGCTGGCGCTCGGCCTGCCCGGCCGCGAAGGCTCCGGGTACGGCTGCCTCACCGGACAGGGCAACGGCCAGGGCGGGCGGGAGCACGGCCAGAAGGCCGACCAGCTGCCCGGCTACCGCAAGATCGACGACCCGGCCGCCCGCGAGCACGTCGCGCGCGTGTGGGGAGTCGACCCCGCCGAGCTGCCCGGACCCGGCCGCTCGGCCTACGAACTGCTCGACGCTCTGGGCACCGAGACCGGCCCCAAGGCGATGCTCGTGTTCGGCAGCAACGTCGTGGTGTCCGCGCCGCGCTCGGCGCACGTCGCGGACCGGTTGCGCAGCCTGGACCTCCTCGTCGTCGCGGACTTCGTGCTGTCCGAGACCGCCGCGATGGCCGACGTCGTACTCCCGGTCACGCAGTGGGCCGAGGAGAGCGGCACGATGACGAACCTGGAGGGCCGCATCCTGTTGCGGCAGAAGGCGATCGACCCGCCTGCCGGCGTCCGCAGCGACCTGGAGGTCCTCAATGGACTCGCGCAGCGCCTCGGGCAGCCGGCAGGACGTTTCCCGGTCGAGGCGAAGACCGTGTTCGCCGAACTGCGCGAGGCTTCGAGGGGCGGGCTCGCGGACTACTCCGGCGTGACCTACGAGCGCCTGCACGACGGCGAGGCCCTGTACTGGCCGGTGCCCGGCACCGAGCACGCCGGGACGCCGCGGATGTTCCTGGACTCCTTCGCCCACCCGGACGGCCGCGCCCGGTTCGTCCCGGTCGAGCACCGCGGCCCCGCCGAGCCGACCGACGACGAGTTCCCGCTGATCGCGACCACCGGCCGGGTGCTGCAGCACTACCAGTCCGGGGCGCAGACCCGGCTGGTCGGCGAGCTGAACGACGTGGTGCCCGAGGCCTACGTCGAGGTGCACCCGGACACCGCCGCCCGCGCCGGACTGGCCGACGGCGACTGGGCGGCGGTGGTCTCCCGGCGCGGGGAGACCACCGCGCGGGTGCGGTGCGTCGCCTCGATGCGGCCGGACACGGTGTTCCTGCCGTTCCACTTCCCCGGCGCGCAGCGGGCGAACCTGCTGACCAACCCCGCCCTGGACCCGACGAGCCGCATGCCCGAGTTCAAGGTGTGCGCGGTTCGCCTGACCACGAAGGACGGTGCGGAATGACCCGCAAGGTGGTGGTGCTGGGCTACGGCATGGCCGGGGCCCGGCTCGCCGACGAGATCCGGGCCCGCGATCCGGAAGGCACGCGCGTCACGCTGACCGTCATCGGCGAGGAGCCGCACGCCGCGTACAACCGCGTGCTGCTCTCCGCCGTCGTCGCAGGCACGATGCGCCCGGAGATGGTCCGCCTGCACGACGCCGGGTGGGCGGCCGCGCACAACGTCGACCTGCGCACGGACGTCAAGGCCGAGCACATCGACCGCGCCGCCCGGCGGATCCGGCTCAGCGACGGGTCCACTGTGGACTACGACGCGCTGGTGCTGGCCACCGGGAGCCGCCCGTGGCTGCCGCCGGTCGAGGGCCTGACCCTGGAGGACGGCACGCCCGCGCCGGGCGTGGTCACCTTCCGCACGCTGGACGACTGCGACCGCATCCTGGACGCCGCCAAGGCCGGCGCGCCGGTCGCGGTGCTCGGCGGCGGGCTGCTCGGCCTGGAGGCCGCCCGCGGCCTGGCCGGTCGCGGCAACCTCGTGACCGTCGTGCACCCGGTCGGGCACGTGATGGAACGCCAGCTCGACGCGGGCGCCGGTGGCGTGCTGGCCAAGGCGCTGGGCGAGCTGGGCATCGACTTCAAGCTCGGCGCGGGCGCGGCCCGGTACCTGCCTGGTGACGGGCTCAAGCTCGACGACGGCAGCAAGGTCCACGCCGACCTGGTCGTCGTCAGCACCGGCGTGCGGGCTGAAACCACGCTCGCGGTCGAGGCCGGCCTGGAGGTGGACCGCGGCATCGTGGTCGACGACGCGTTGCGCACCAGCGACGGCCGCATCCACGCGATCGGCGATTGCGCGCAGCACCCCGGCACGGTGTCCGGCCTGGTCGAGCCGGCCTGGCAGCAGGCCAAGGTGCTGGCCGACCTGCTGACCGGCGCCGACGTGTCCGCGCGGTACCGCGGCACGCAGGTGATCACGAAGCTGAAGGCGCGCGGCATCGACCTCACCGCGCTCGGCGACGTGCACACCGACGCCGCCGACCCGGACGCCGAGGTCGTGTGCCTGACCGACCCGACCCGTGGCCGCTACGCGAAGCTCGTCGTCCGCGGCGAGCGGGTGGCCGGGGCGATCCTGCTGGGTGCGCCGGACGCCGCCGCGAACATCACGCACCTGTTCGACCGGGGTGTCCCGGTTCCCGAAGACCGGCTCGCCGTCCTGCTCGGGCGCGCGCTGCCGGGCGGGGCGACCGTCGCGTCGAGCCCCGCCGACATCCCGGCGGCCGCCGTCGTCTGCCGGTGCAACTCGGTGACGAAGGGCCGGCTGGTCGAGGCGTTCCGCGCCGGTGCCACCGACGTCACCGAGCTCGCTTCCGTGACCCGAGCGACAACCGGATGTGGCAGCTGTCGCGACGCCGTCTGCGGCATCGCCGACTGGCTCGCCACCACCGCCTGAGGAGTGACATGACGACAACGACGAACGCGCCCGCGGGACGCAAGCACTGGATCGAGCACTGGGAGCCCGAGAACGAGTCGTTCTGGGAGTCCACCGGCAAGAAGATCGCCAACCGCAACCTGTGGTTCTCGATCTTCTCCGAGCACATCGGCTTCTCCATCTGGACACTGTGGTCGGTCATGGTCCTGTTCATGGGGCCGCAGTACGGGTTCTCGGCCGCCGACAAGTTCCTGCTGACCTCCACGCCGACGCTGGTCGGCGCGATCGCGCGGCTGCCCTACAGCTGGGCGGTGGCGAAGTTCGGCGGTCGCAACTGGACGATCGTCAGCGCGATGCTGCTGCTGATCCCGAGCGTCGGCGCGGCGATCGTGATGGAGCCCGGCACCCCGCTGTGGGGCTTCCTGATCGTGGCGGCGCTGGGTGGTGTCGGCGGCGGCAACTTCGCGTCGTCGATGACCAACATCAACGCGTTCTTCCCGGAGAAGGCCAAGGGCATGGCGCTCGGCCTGAACGCGGGCGGCGGCAACCTGGGCGTCGCCGTGATCCAGCTGCTCGGCCTGCTGATCATCGCCACGGCGGGCACCGGCGCGCCGCGGATCATCCTCTTCATCTACATCCCGCTGATCGTCGTCGCGGCGCTGTGCTCGGCGTTGTTCATGGACAACATCGCGTCCGTCAAGAACGACAAGAAGGCGATGCGCGAGATCATCGGCGACGCCCACACCTGGGTGATGTCGTTCCTCTACATCGGCACCTTCGGCTCGTTCATCGGCTACAGCTTCGCCTTCGGCCTGGTGCTGCAGAACCAGTTCGGCCGCACCCCGCTGCAGGCCGCCGCGGTCACGTTCCTCGGCCCGCTGCTCGGCTCGTTCTCCCGCCCGGCCGGTGGCTGGCTGGCGGACAAGCTCGGCGGCTCGCGGGTCACGTTCACCACGTTCGTCGGCATGGCGGTGATGACCGTCATCCTGATCATCGCGTCGAACACGCAGTCGCTGGCGTTGTTCACCACCGCGTTCATCGTGTTGTTCGTGCTGACCGGGGTCGGCAACGGCTCCACCTACAAGAGCATCCCGGCCATCTTCCGCACCAAGGCCAAGGCGGCGATCGCGGCCGGCGCGGACGAGGCGGCCGAGCTGCTCAAGGCCCGCAAGCGCTCCGGCGCACTCATCGGCCTCGCCGGTGCGGTCGGCGCGCTCGGCGGTCTGTTCATCAACCTGGCGTTCCGGCAGTCCTTCCTGGACACCAAGAGCGGCGTGCCGGCGTTCGTCGGGTTCCTCGTCTTCTACGGGATCTGCTTCGTCCTCACCTGGGCGGTGTACCTCCGCAAGTCGGACGCACCGGTGAGCGAGCGCGGGCTGGCTCTGGCCGGCGCCCGGGTCTGAAGCAAGAGAAAGCAGGAGGTTTCGGTAATGCGCACACTCGTCGTCGTCGGGAACGGCATGGTGAGCCATCGACTGGTGGAGGCACTGCGGGCCGAGGACACCGAGGGCGCCTGGCGGGTGGTCGTGCTCGCCGAGGAGCCGCGCCCGGCCTACGACCGGGTGGCCCTGACCTCCTACGTGGATGGCTGGGACGTCCAGGCGCTCACCCTGTCCGGTTCGGACTACGCGGGTGACGACCTCGTCGAGCTGCGGCTGGGCGACCCGGTCACCGCGATCGACCGCGCGGCCAGGAAGGTCACCACGGCGTCCGGCCACGTGCAGGCCTACGACGCGCTCGTGCTGGCCACCGGCTCGCGGCCGTTCGTGCCGCCGGTGCCGGGCCACGACCTGCCGGGCTGCTTCGTCTACCGCACGATCGAGGACCTGGACGCGATCCGCGCCGCGGTCGAACACGCGAAGGCGACCAAGCGCGGCCGCGCCGCGGCGATGGTCGTCGGCGGCGGCCTGCTCGGGCTGGAGGCGGCGAAGGCCCTGCGCGACATGGGCCTGTCGCCGCACGTGGTCGAGATGGCGCCGCGGCTCATGCCGATCCAGGTCGACGACGGCGGTGGCCGGCTGTTGCGCAAGCTGGTCACCGACCTCGACCTGACCGTCCACACGGGAACGTCGGCGGAGAAGATCGAGCAGGACGGCGACCGGCTGTTCACCAAGCTCACCAACGGCACCGAGCTGGACCTGGACCTGGTGGTGTTCTCCGCCGGTGTCCGCCCGCGCGACGACCTGGCCCGCTCGTCCGGGCTGGAGGTCGGCGAGCGCGGCGGGATCATCACGGACCTGTCCTGCCGCACCAGTGCCCCGGACATCTGGGCGGTCGGCGAGTGCGCCGCGGTCGAGGGCCGCTGCTACGGCCTGGTCGCGCCGGGCTACACGATGGCCGAGATCGTCGCCGCGCAGCTGCTCGGCAAGACCGGCGAGTTCCCAGGCGCGGACCTGTCCACCAAGCTCAAGCTGATGGGCGTGGACGTCGCCAGCTTCGGCGACGCGCACGCCACCACGGAGAACTCGGTCGAGGTCGTGCTCTCCGACGCCGTCGGCGGCTACTACAAGAAGCTCGTGGTGTCCGAAGAGGACAGCGACGGCAAGCGGCTGCTGCTGGGCGGTGTGCTGGTCGGCGACGCGAGCGCCTACAACCTGCTCCGCCCGCTGGTCGGCAGCCCCCTGCCGGCGGACCCCGCTGCCATGCTGGCTCCCGAGGGCGGTTCCAGCGCCGTGGGTGTGGACGCGCTGCCGGACGAGGCGCAGATCTGCTCGTGCAACGCGGTTAGCAAGGGCGCCATCACCAGCGCCATCCACGACGAGGGCTGCGACAGCGTCGCGAAGATCAAGGGCTGCACCAAGGCGGGCACCACCTGCGGCTCATGCGTGCCGATGCTGGCCAAGCTGCTGGACGCCTGCGGGGTCGAGCAGTCCAAGGCGCTGTGCGAGCACTTCGCCTACTCGCGCCAGGAGCTGTTCCAGATCCTCAGCGCCACCCGCATCACCACGTTCGGCGAGCTGATCGCCAAGCACGGCACCGGCGCCGGCTGCGAGATCTGCAAGCCGGCCGTGGCCTCGATCCTCGCCACGCTGGACACGACCGACCGCGACGGCGGGCACGTCCTGGCCGGCGAGCAGGCCACGCTGCAGGACACCAACGACCACTTCCTGGCGAACATGCAGCGCAACGGCACCTACTCGGTGGTGCCGCGGATCCCCGGCGGCGAGATCACCCCGGCGAAGCTCAAGGTCATCGCCGAGGTCGCCGAGGAGTTCGGGCTCTACACCAAGATCACCGGCGGGCAGCGGATCGACCTGTTCGGCGCGACCGTGGACCAGCTGCCGCACATCTGGAGGCGGCTGGTGGACGCGGGCATGGAGTCCGGCCACGCGTACGGCAAGTCGCTGCGCACGGTGAAGTCGTGCGTCGGATCGACGTGGTGCCGCTACGGCGTGCAGGACAGCGTCGGACTGGCCGTCGAGCTGGAGCTGCGCTACCGCGGCCTGCGGTCGCCGCACAAGCTCAAGGCCGGTGTCTCCGGGTGCGCCCGCGAGTGCGCGGAGGCCCGCGGCAAGGACTTCGGCGTGATCGCCACCGAGAAGGGCTGGAACCTCTATGTCGGCGGCAACGGCGGGGCCCTGCCGCGCCACGCCGAGCTGCTGGCGTCCGACCTGGACAAGGACACGCTGATCACCTACATCGACCGGTTCCTGATGTTCTACGTCCGCACCGCCGACCGCCTGCAGCGCACCGCGCCGTGGGTCGAGGAGATGGACGGCGGGCTGGACCACCTGCGTGCGGTGATCGTGGACGACAAGCTCGGCATCTGCGAGGAGCTGGACGCCGCGATGGCCAAGCACGTGGAGAACTACGCCGACGAGTGGCGCGGCGTGCTGGAGGACCCGGAGAAGCTGGCCCGGTTCACGTCGTTCGTCAACGCGCCGGGCACGCCCGACCCGACCATCTCGTTCCGCGCGGAGCGAGAGCAGAAAGTCCCCGTCCTGCTGGGTGTCCCGGAGGTGGTTTCGCGATGACCGCGGTGGAGGAGAAGCGCGCCACGGAGGTGGTCGAGATCTGCCGGTTCGACCGGTTGATCCCCGGTCGCGGAGTGGCCGGGCTGCTGCCGGACGGGCGGCAGGTGGCGATCTTCCGCACCGTGACCGACGACGTCTACGCGCTGTCCAATGTGGACCCGTTCACCAAGGCGGCCGTGCTGTCGCGGGGGATCATCGGCGACGTCAAGGGTGTGCCGCACGTCGCATCGCCCATGCTGAAACACCGTTTCGAGCTGGCCACGGGCTACTCTCTGGAGGACGAAACGGTGGCTGTGCGGACGTATCCCGTGCGGGTGATCGAGGACGTGGTGTACATCCAACCATGATCGATTCCTCCGGAATCCTCCCGCTCGCCGGTTTCGCGGTGGGCATCACGGCCGCGCGCCGCGCGGACGAGCTCGGCGCGCTGCTGGTGCGCAAGGGCGCGACCGTGCGGTACGGGCCGGCGATCCGGATCGTGCCGCTCGCCGACGACACCGAGCTGCACGCCGCGACCGTGCGGATGCTGGAGGAGCCGGTCGACGTGGTCGTGGCGACCACCGGCATCGGGTTCCGCGGGTGGGTCGAGGCGGCCGAGGGCTGGGGTCTCGGCGATGCGCTGGTCGACCAGCTCGGCATGGCGTCGCTGCTGGCTCGCGGCCCGAAGGCACGGGGTGCGATCCGCGCGGCCGGGTTGTCGGAGAGCTACTCGCCCGCTTCGGAGAGCAGCGCGGAGCTGCTCCAGCACCTGCTGGAGTCCGGTGTGGAGGGTCAGCGGATCGCGGTGCAGCTGCACGGCGAGCCGCTGCCGTACTTCGTGGAGTCGTTGCGGGAGGCCGGGGCCGAGGTCATCGAGGTGCCGGTGTACCGCTGGGTCGGGCCGTCCGACCCGGGGCCGCTGGACCGGCTGATCGACGCGGTGCTGGACGGCTCGGTGGACGCGTTGCCGTTCACCAGCGCGCCTGCCGCGGCGAGCACGCTGGCGATGGCCAAGCGCACCGGACGCCTCGCGGCGCTGGTCGACGCGCTGACGCACCGGGTGCTGGTCGCGTGCGTCGGGCCGATCACGGCCGCCCCGCTGGCCGCCGTCGGGATCCCCACGGTGCAGCCGGAGCGGGCGCGGATCGGCGCGCTCGCGCGGACGGTGGCGCAGGCGCTGGTCGAGCGGTCACCGAAGCTGTGCGCGGCCGGGCGGCTCATCGAGCTGCGCGGTCAGGCGGCCATTGTGGACGGTCAGCTGTGCGAGGTGGCGCCGGCGCCGATGGCGGTGCTGCGGGCGCTGGCCCGCGAGCCGGGCCGGGTGGTCTCGCGGCGTGAGCTGACGTCCGCGTTGCCCAGCGGCGGTGAGGAACACGCGGTGGAGACCGCGATCGGGCGGCTACGCACGTCGCTCGGCGAGGGGAAGCTCGTGCAGACCGTGGTGAAGCGCGGATACCGGTTGGCGGTGGAACGATGATCGTGCTGGCAGCGCATGGAACGCGGGACCCGCAGGGCGCGCGGGTGATCGAGGAACTGGCCGAGCGGGTGCGGGCCGAGACGCCGGTGCCGGTGCGGGTGGCCTACGCCGACGTGCGGCAGCCGGACGTCACGACGGTGCTCGACTCGGTGCGCGGCTACCAGGCGATCGTCGTGCCGGCGTTCCTGGCGGCCGGGTATCACGTGCGCACCGACATTCCGGCGCAGATCGCGGCGAGCGGGCACCGGAACGTCCTGCTGGCCGGCCCGTTCGGCCCGGCGCCGGAGCTGGTCGGCGTGATGCGCGACCGGCTGGAGTGGGCGGGCTACCGCGCGGGCGATGCGGTCGTGCTGGCCGCGGCGGGCTCCAGTGATCCGCGCGCGCTGGCCGAGGTGCGCGTCGCCGCGGATGCGCTCGGTGTCCTGCTGGGTGTGCCCGTGCAGGTGGGTTACGTCGCGACGGCGCGGCCCTCGATCGCGGACGCGGTCGCCCGCGCGCGGGGCCGCGGACGCCGGGTGGCAGTGGCGTCGTGGCTGCTCGCGCCGGGGCTGTTCCAGCGGAAGGTGCTGGAGGCGGGCGCCGAGGTGGTGGCGGACCCGCTCGGCGTGCACCCGGACGTGGTCGACCTGGTGCTGGCCAGGTACCAGCAGGCGCAGCGGCAGCTCGCGGTCGCCGCCTGACCCTTGTGGTTCGCTGGTTGAAACAGTAGTTTCTGTTTCTGTGATGCGTTACACGAACAGGGTCGTTCTGATCACCGGTGCCGGGCAGGGGCTCGGCCGGGCCATGGCGCACAGGTTCGCCGACGAGGGGGCGTCGCTGGCGTTGTGCGACGTCAACGAGGGTGCGCTGAAGGAAACGGCGGTCGACTGCATCGACGTGCGCACGTCGGTGGTCGACGTGTCCGATCCCGAGCAGGTCGACTCGTGGGTCGCGGAGGCGCTGTTCGAGTTCGGGCGCGTCGATGTGCTGGTCAACAACGCCGGCGTGATCCGCGACAACCGGCTGGAGCGGATGACCGACGACGAGTGGGACGCGGTGCTTAATGTCAGCCTGCGCGGGATGTTCAACTGCAGCCGCGCGGTGTTCCCGGTGATGAAGCGGCAGGGGTACGGGCGGGTGCTGTCGTTCTCGTCGATGTGTTGGCGCGGCAACTTCGGGCAGGCCAACTACGCCGCGGCGAAGGCCGGTGTGGTGGGGATGGCGCGCACGATCGCGCTCGAAGGAGCCCGCCACGGCGTGACGTCGAACGCGATCGCGCCCGGGCTGATCGCGACCCCGATGCTGGCGTCCATGGACGACAAGGCGCGGGCGAAGCTCGCCGCGCGGGTGCCCGCCGGGCACATCGGCGACCCGGCGGACATCGCGGAGGCCGCGGCGTACCTGTGCTCCGAGGCGGCCGGCTACGTGACGGGAGTCGTGCTCGACGTCGACGGCGGGATCAGCATCGGCAGCGCGTTGCGCTGATCTCACAGGTGGTTCGTAGCGTTGGGCCAGGCAGCGGCCTGTCCGCGCCGTGGCCAATCCGCCGCGTCGCGCCGTGCCAATCGGGCGTGCGCGCGGCCTGCTCGCGCCGCGCCAGCCGCGGCCTGTCCGCGCACTGGCCGACCCCGGCGTGGCCGGGCCTGCCCAACCCGCCGCGCCGCCCCGGCCAATCCGCCGCGCCGCGCTCGGCCCACTTACGCCGCGCCGCGCCCAACCCGGCGCTCAGCCCCAGCTCACCCGCAGATCCGCGAACCCCCGCGCTCGCGCAACCCGTTCGGCCTCCTCTTCCGCCGCCTTCCGTGCGGCGGGCGGCAGGGGATCGAAGGCGGTGATCGTGAAGTCCAGACGCTTCCGGCCGCTGCCCTTCGTCCGCCACACGCCTGCCACCTCGCCGCCCGCGAGGAGCGCTCCGGGGTTGCCCAGGATCTTCCACACCTCCTTCTGCCGCGCCCGGTCCGGCACCAGCACCGCCCGGTCCCGCGACTGCAGGAACGGGTCCCACGGCGGCAGCAGCCGCACGAGGTCGGGCTCCGGCGGGTTCTCCAGGGCGGCCACATCACCCGACGGCAACCACACCTCGCGGCCCGCGAAGCGCACCGGCGTCAGGTCGTCCGGCCACATCCGCTTCGCGATCGCCGTCTTCGTGCCGACGAAATCGGCCGCCTCCTTGGGGGTCGCCGGGCCGTGCAGGTGCAGGTAGTCCCGGACGACGGCCGTCGCGGCCACGGGATCCGGCGTGGTGCGCATCCGCGGCCGGCCCGCCAGTGGCGCGAGCGTCGCGGGCTGCGTACCGGCCTCCAGGCGCACCCCGCCGTGGATCGCCGCCAGCCGCATGACCTGCTCTAGGATGTGGGTGGCCTGGCAGCCGCGGCACCAGTACGACAACCCGTCCGGGATGATCTTCGTGACGGCCTCGCTCACCGCGCCCTTGGTCATCACCCGCGTCACGACCTTGCGGATCGCCCGCGCCGCCATGAACAACCCGTCCAGCGCTCCCATCCCGGCCGCCTCGACCTGCTTGCGCTGCCAGCCCATCCGCGCCATCGCGTCGTCCTCGTCCAACGGCACCAGCGCGGCGGTGACCCGGCCGATCTCGTCCGCGCGGTGGAAGTGCGGCGCGCCGCGGTGCGTCCACGCCAGCACGAACCGCGGGTCCTCCACAAAGGACTCCTCGGTGACCGGTCCGGGCAGCCGCGCCGCGAGGGCGATCGCCGCGGTGTCCCGCTGCGTGCTCTGCAGGCCGAGGTCGAAGACGGCCAGCCCGGCCGGGTCCGCGACGTCGCGGTGCAGCCCCTGCGCCGCGATCCGGTGGGCGAGCACCTGCTCGCGATCGACCTCGATCATCACAGCCGGTGGTCGAAGGTGTAGTTCACGGTCTCGCTCGCCCCTCCGATCGTGCCCGTCCCGGTCAGCCCGGTCAGCTCACCGGTGCCCGAGCCTTCGACGACGGTGAACGTGCCCCGGATGCCGTCCGCACCGTAGGCCACGTCGTGCCGGATCACGAAGCTGCCCTTCCGGCCGTCCACGCTGCCCTCGATCCGCTCGAACCCAGGCGCCGTCTGCGGGCTGCCGGTGTAGCCCTCTCCCGGGTAGTACAGCAGGTAGTCGCAAGCCGATTCGCCCTCGATCAGCCCGGAGTAGGTGAACGTGGCGTGCGCGTGGGCGTACCGGGGCCCGTCCTCGGGGCCGCTCACGACCTTCTCGTCCCAGGTCCGCATGGTGAAAGTGTTCGTCATGGGCCCTAGTCTGACGCCCTTGCCTGACACCTTCTGTCAGGTTTTCCGGCGATACTGGAGCCATGCGCGCGAGCAGGTTGCTGTCGGTGCTGCTGCTCCTGCAGAACCGGGGCCGGATGACCGCCGAGGAGCTGGCGGAGGAGCTCGAAGTGTCGGTGCGGACGGTGTACCGGGACATCGAGTCGCTGTCCGCCGCCGGGGTGCCGGTCTACGCCGAACGCGGCCGGTCCGGCGGCTACCGGCTGCTCGACGGCTACCGCACCCGCCTGACCGGGCTGACCGGGGAGGAGGCGCAGTCGCTCCCGCTGGCCGGGCTGCCGGACGCCGCCGCCGAGCTGGGCCTTGGCACCGTGCTGACCGCCGCGCAGCTCAAGCTGTACGCCGCGCTGCCGGACGAGCTGCGCGGCCGCGCGGGCAAGGTCGCCGAGCGGTTCGTGCTCGACGTGCCCGGCTGGTTCCGCGGCATCGAGAGCCTGCCGCACCTGGCCGAGGTGGCCCAGGCCGTGTGGGACTCGCGGCGTGTTTCGGTCCGGTACCGGCGGTGGGACAACAGCGAGACGAACCGGCTGCTGGAGCCGCTGGGCCTGATCCTCAAGGCCGGGAACTGGTACCTTGCTGCCCACTGCGACGGTGCGATCCGGACCTACCGGGTGTCGCGGATCCTCTCGCTCGAACCCGGCGCCGCGTTCGAGCGCCCTGCCGGGTTCGACCTCGCCGCCTACTGGCGGGAGTGGTCGGAGCAGTTCGAGCGGCGGATGTACCCGCGGGTCGCCGTCGTCCGGCTTTCCCCGCTGGGCCGCGAACTCGTACCGTTCTACCTGGGAGCGGTGGGCGCTCGCGCGCTGCGGGAGTGCCGTGCGGTTCCGGACGAAGACGGGTGGTTGCGCGTGGAGTTACCGGTGGAACCCGGCGCCCCGGCGCTCGGGGAGCTGTTGCGGTTCGGGCCCGAGCTGCAGGTGCTCGAGCCCGCGGACTTGCGTGACCGGGTGGCGGCCGCGGTGGGCCGGATGGGTGCGTTCTATGGGTGACCTGAGCGGAGTCACGATCGGGGTGACCGCCGAGCGGCGGGCCGAGGAGTTCATCGGCGCGCTGGAACGCAACGGCGCCACGGTGCGGCACGCGCCGTTGATCCACATCGTGCCGCTGCCCGACGACGCCCGGCTGCGTGCCGCGACCGAGGAGGTCCTCGCCGAGCCGCTGGACGTCCTCGCGGTCACCACCGGCGCCGGATTCCGCGGCTGGATCGAGGCCGCCGAGGGGTGGGGACTGCGCGACGACCTGCTCGCGTCGCTGACCAGGGCGCGCGTGTTCGTCCGCGGCCCGAAGGGCAAGGGCGCGGTGCGGGGTGTCGGGCTCACCGAGGAGTGGGCCGCGCCCGAGGAGAGCAACCGGCAGCTGTTCGGGCACCTGCTGGAGGCCGGTGTCGCCGGCGCGCGGCTGGCGGTCCAGTTGCACGGCTCGCCGCTGCCCGAGCACACCGCGCCGCTGCGCGAGGCCGGCGCGCGGGTGATCGAGGTGCAGCCGTACCGGTGGGAGTGGCCCGCCGACCTGCACCCGGCGCACGAGCTGCTCGACGGCGTGCTCGACGGCCGGGTCGACGCGCTCGCGTTCACCAGCGCCCCGGCGAGCGCGAACATGCTGAACCTGGCCCGGGAGCGCGGCGCCTACGACGACTTGGTGCGCGCCCTGCGGGGCGACGTCGTGTGCGCCTGCGTCGGCCCGGTGACGGCCGCGCCGTTCACCGACGCCGGGGTGCCGACCCTGCAGCCGGAGCGACAGCGGCTCGGCGCGCTGGTCAAGCTGCTGGTCGCGGAGCTGGGCACCTAGGGGGCCGACCTCCGGGCCGTTCCCGGTGATCATCCGGATGTGCCCGGCCGGGCCCGTTCCTAGGTTCGGTGCATGGTTGAACCAAGATCGCTAACCCGCCGTCTCGCGCTGCTCACCGCCGCCGCCTTCGCGCTCACCGTGGTCCCGGCGTCGGCCGAGACGGCACTCGCCCTGCCGGAACCGTCCGGCCCGTTCGCCGTCGGCGTCACCGAGTTGCACCTGGCCGACCAGGCCCGCGACCGCGAGCTGATGGCGACGGTGCGGTACCCCGCCGTCCACGACCGCGGTCCGCGAGCGCCGTTCCTGACACCGGGCGCCGCCGCCGTGATCGCCGAGGCCGACGCCGCCCGGCTCGGCATGGACCCGGCCCGGCTGGACTACGGCTTCACCACCAACGCGCGTTCCGGCGCGCCCGTCGCCGCGGGGCGGCTGCCCGTCGTGCTCTACACACCGGGCGCCGAGCAGCCCCGCGCGCTGGCGACCACCCAGCTGGAGGAGCTCGCGAGCCGGGGCTACGTCACCGTCGCGTTCGACCACCCCGGCGAGACGTCCGTGGTGGAGTTCCCGGACGGCCGCCTGGTGCACGGCTCCCTGCCACCGCAGAGCGTCGAGGTCGGCCGCCGGATGATCGCCACCCGCGTCGCGGACGCCCGGTTCGTCCTCGACCAGCTCGAAGTCCTCGCGCGGGGCGGCAACCCGGACGTCGCGCGGCGAGCGTTGCCCGCCCGGCTGGGCCGCTCGCTCGACCTGACCCGGATCGGCATGTTCGGGCATTCGGCAGGCGGGTTCACCACGGCCGAGACGATGCTGGCCGACCCGCGGATCGACGCGGGCGCCAACCTGGACGGCAGCATGGCCTACTCGCAGCGCGACCGGATCTTCGGGCAGGCCGTCGAGCAGGGCCTGGACCAGCCGTTCCTGCTGATGAGCGCCGGTGACCACAGCGCAGCCACGGACGGGTCCTGGCAGGAGTTCCTGAGCAACCAGCGCGGTCCCGTCGAGCAGCGGCACCTGGCGGGCGGGGAGCACTTCAGCTACACCGACTACCAGTTCCTGCTGCCCCGGCTCGGCGTCGATCCGGCGGTCACCGCGCCCTGGATCGGCGACGTGGACGCCGCCCACAGCCTGGACTTCCAGCGGACGGGCCTCGTCGAGTTCTTCGACCAGCGGCTCTACGGCTGCCAGCGGTAGGTCTTGAGGTTCACCTTCTGACCGTCCGCCAGCACGCCTTCGGCCCGGAGCAGCTCCAGCTGCCGGTGCACGAGGTGCGGCGCGGGCGTGCCGTTGGCGCGCAGGATCCGGTGCCACGGCAGGTCCGCGCCGTCTTCGGACAGGATCCGGCCGATCATCCGGGGTGACGGGGCGCCGGCGATCGCCGCGATGTCACCGTACGTGGCGACCTTCCCCGGCGGCACGGTCGCGACCACCTCGCGCACCCGCTCGTGCAGCTCCTCGTCCACGTGACCAAACTACCGCCAAGGTGTGCCGGTCCCCGGTTCTGTCGGGCGGTCGTGATTCCATGCCAGACGTGAGCGGAGAGGGGACCCGGTCCCGGGCGGGCGCGCGGCTGGTTCGGCTGCCCGTCCCCGAGCCGCGCCCGGAGCGCTGGGACGCCGACGCGCGGGCGGTGCTGGCAGCGCCCCGGGGGTTCGTCCGCGTCCTCGGTGGACCGGGCACCGGCAAGACCACCCTGATCACGAGCGCGGCGGCGGCCCGCATCTCCGGCGGCGCCGATCCGGAGAGCCTGCTGGTGCTCACCGCGTCCCGCCGCGCCGCCAACGCCCTGCGTGCCGAGATCACCCGCCGCGTCACCGCGGGTGACGGCGTGCCCCGCACGATCCGCGAGCCGATCGTGCGCACCGTTCACTCGTACGCGTTCTCCCTGCTGCGCCTGCAGGCCGGGCTGCAGGACGTGCCGGCGCCGCGGCTGCTGTCCAGTCCGGAGCAGGACGTGGTGGTCCGTGACCTGCTGGCAGGCGACCTCGCCGAGGGCGCACCGGACTGGCCCGAACAGCTGCGGCCCGCCCTGGCCGTGCCCGGTTTCGCCGAGGAGCTGCGAGACCTGCTGCTGCGCGCCGCCGAGCGGGGTCTGGGCCCGGAGGACCTGGTCAAGCTGGGGCGGCGCAAGGACCGTCCGGAGTGGGTCGCGGCCGGGGTGTTCTGGCGGCAGTACGAGGAGGTCACCGTCCTGCAGGGCGCGGGCGGCAACGCGCTCGGCGCGCCCGGTTCGCCCGCGCTGGACGCCGCCGAGCTGGTCGCGAGCGCGCTCGTCGAGCTGGAGGGCGACCCCGACCTGCTGGCACGCGAGCAGGCGCGCATTCGGCACGTGTTCGTCGACGACGCCCAGCACCTGGACCACCTGCAGTTCCGCCTGCTGCGGCTGCTCGGCACGGCGGCCGAGGACTTCGTCGTGACCGGCGACCCGGACCAGGCGATCTTCTCCTTCCGCGGCGCTGACCCGGGCCTGCTCACGCGGGCCGACGCCGACGGCGGCCGGACGGTGACCCTGACCAGGACCCACCGGCTGAGTCTCGCCGTGCACGAGGCGGTGACGAAGCTCGGTGCGACCCTGCCGGGCGCGCAGCGGCACCGCGCGATCGAGGTCGACCCGTCGTCCGAGGAGGGCGAGGTCAAGGTCCGGCTGCTGCCGACCCCGTCCGCCGAGGCGAGCTGGGTCGCCGACCAGCTGCGCCGCGCGCACCTCATCGACGGCGTGCCGTGGTCGGAGATGGCCGTGCTGGTGCGCTCGCCGGGACGGTCGTTCCCCGTGCTGCAGCGGGCGTTGCGCGCCGCGGGCGTGCCGATCGCGTCGGCGGCCGACGAGCTGCCGCTGGCCCGCCAGCCCGCGGTCCGGCCGCTGCTCGCCGTCCTGCGCGTCGCCGGTGATCCGGAGCTGCTCGACGTCGACACCGCCGAGATGCTGCTGGCGTCCCCGCTCGGCGGCGCCGACCCGCTGGCGCTGCGCCGGATGCGGCGCGGTCTGCGGCGGCTGGAGCTGGCAGGCGGCGGCGAGCGGTCGAGCGACGAGCTGCTCGTGGAAGTGTTGCGGGACAACGACAAGCTCGGCGGGCTGGCCGAGGCCGAGGCCGCGCCCATCCGCCGGGTCGGCGGGCTGATCGCGGTCGCGCGCGAGGCGATCGCCAGGGGCGCCGGTGTCGAGCAGGTCCTGTGGGACGTGTGGCGGGAGAGCGGCCTGCAGAAGCGGTGGGTGCGGTTGTCCGGCCGTGGCGGGACGCTGGGCGCGCAGGCCGACCGCGACCTGGACGCGGTGGTGGCGCTGTTCCACGCCGCGGGCAACTACGTCGACCGGTTGCCGAAGGCGAGCGTGGCGGCCTTCGCGGACTACCTGTCGTCGCAGAACATCGCGGGCGACAGCCTCGCCCCGGTGGCGATGCGCGGCGAGGGCGTGTCGATGCTGACCGCGCACGGCGCGGCCGGTCGCGAGTGGACGGTCGTCGCGGTGGCGAACGTGCAGGAGGGCAGCTGGCCGGACCTGCGGCTGCGTGGGTCGCTGCTCGGCGTCGAGCGGCTGGTGGACCTGCTGTCCGGGCTGGAGGAGGAGACGGTGTCCGCGACGGCGCCGATCCTCGCCGAGGAGCGGCGGCTGTTCTACCTGGCGCTCGGCCGCGCGAAGCGGACGCTGCTGGTGAGCGCGGTGATCGGGGAGGACGAGCAGCCGTCGCGGTTCGTCGACGACCTGCAGGCCAACAGCGCGGACGAGTCCGGGCTGGACTCGCGGGTCAAGCCGCCGGGCCGGTCGCTGGTGCTGGCCGAGCTGGTCGGCGACCTGCGGCGCGCGGTGTGCGACCCGGAGGTGCCGCCGGACCGGCGGGCGCGGGCGGCGCGGCAGCTGGCGCGGCTGGCGCGGGCCGGGGTGCCCGGCGCGCACCCGGATTCCTGGTACGGCCTGGTGGAGACGTCGACGGACACCCCGCTCTACGGCGAGGGCGACGTGATCCGGATTTCGCCGTCCACTGTGGACACGCTGAAGAAGTGCCCGTTGCGGTGGCTGATCGAACGGCACGGTGGCTCCGACCCGGCCCAGCTGGCGGCGATCACCGGGACGCTGGTGCACGAGCTGGCGCAGGCCGCCGCGGACGGCATGGACGACGAGGGGCTGCGCCGCGCGCTGGACGACGCGTGGGCGAAGGTCGACGCCGGCGCGCCGTGGTTCTCGCGGCGGGAGCGCAACCGGGTCGAGCAGATGGTGCGCAACTTCCTGGCGTGGCTGCACAATTCGCGGCACGAGCTGCAGCAGATGGGGATCGAGCAGGACATCGAGGTGGAGCTGCCGGTCGGTGGTGACGGTCTGCTGGTCAAGCTGCGGGGCCGGGTGGACCGCCTGGAGCACGACGCCGAGGGCCGGCCGGTGATCGTGGACCTGAAGACGGGGAAGACCGCGGTGAGCGCCGCGGACGCCGAGCTGAACCCGCAGCTGGCGGCATACCAGCTGTCGGTGCTGCTGGGCGCGTTCGGCGGCGGGAAGCGCCCGGGCGGCGCGAAGCTGGTGTACCTGGCGAAGGCGCACAACAAGACCGGCGCGACGGTGCGGGAGCAGCCCCCGCTGGACGACGAGAGCGGCCGCGAGTGGCTGGAGCTGGTGCGGAAGGTCGCGGCGTCGGCGACGGGCCCGGAGTACGACGCGACGGAAAACCCGGACTGCGACCGCTGCCCGGCGAAGGGATCGTGCCCGCTGCGCCCGGAGGGCAGGCAGGTGACGGGCCCATGAGGAGAATCGCCGGCGCCCACCAGCCCGGGAGCCGACCCATGACCGAACCCGCCGCCCGGGCCGGTCGGGCCGAGCTTGCCGGTCGGGGCGAGCTTGCTGGTCGGGGCGAGTTTGCCGCCCCGGGCGAGCTTGCTGGCCGGGGCGAGCCCGCTGGCCGGGCCGAGTTGGCTGGCCGGGCTGAGCTCGCTGGCCGGGCTGAGCTTGCCGCCCGGGCCGGCCGGGCCGAGCCTGCCGCCCGAGTCGAGCCCGCCACCCGAGTCGAGCCCGCCACCCGGGCCGAGCCCGCCAACCGAGCCGAGCCCGCCAACCGAGCCGAGCCCGCCAACCGAGCCGAGCCCGCCAACCGAGTCGAGCTCGCTGGCCGGGTCGAGTCTGCCGCCCGGGCCGAGCTTGTCGCCCGGGCTGAGCTTGCCGCCCGGGCCGAGTCTGCCGCCCGGGCCGAGTCTGCCGCCCGGGTCGAGCCCGCCACCCGAGTCGAGCCCGCCCACCGAGCTGAACCCGCCCACCGAGCTGAACCCGCCACACGAGCCGAACCCGCCACCCGAGCTGAACCCGCCAACCCATGACCGAGATCGCCTCCCCAGCTGAAGTCGCCCACGCGCTCGGCCTCCACCCGCCCACCCCGGAGCAAGCGGCGGTCATCGCGGCGCCCATCGAGCCCGCGCTGGTCGTCGCGGGGGCTGGGGCCGGCAAGACCGAGACCATGGCCGCCCGCGTCGTCTGGCTGGTCGCCAACGGGTTCGTCACCCCGGAGCGCGTCCTGGGCCTCACGTTCACCCGCAAGGCCGCCCGCCAGCTCGCCGACCGCGTCCGCGCGCGCCTGCGCCGCCTCGCCGGCTCGGGCCTCCTCGACCGCCTCGACCCGGGCGGCGCGCGCCGGGCCGCGGTCGTCGCCGGGGAGCCCACCGTCCTCACCTACCACGCCTACGCCGGCCGCCTCCTCGCCGAGCACGGCCTCCGCCTGCCCGTCCAGCCCGGCGTCCGCCTCCTCTCCGAGACCAGCTCCTGGCAGCTCGCCCACCGCGTGGTCTCCACCTGGGACGAGGACCTGGACACCGACCGCGTCCCGGCGTCGGTCACCGCGCAACTGCTCGCTCTCACCGGCGAACTCGGCGAACACCTGGTCACCGAAGAAAAACTCGCCGAGTACACGCGCTGGCTCTGCGATCTCATCGAACGGGCCCCGCGCGCCAAGGGCCAGCGCGCCGCCATGCCGAAGTCGCTCACCGACATCGTGGCCGCGCAGAAGTTCCGCCTCGCGCTCATCCCGCTGATCGAGGAGTACCAGCGCCGCAAGCGGGCCGAGGGCGCGCTCGACTTCGCCGACCAGATGTCACTGGCCGCGACGCTCGCCGACAACCACCCGGCCGTCGCCGAGGGCGAACGCGCCCGCTACGGCGCCGTCCTCCTCGACGAGTACCAGGACACCGGCCACGCGCAGCGCATCCTGCTGCGCGCCCTCTTCGGCGGCGTCGAGAACGAACCGCTGCCGGTCACCGCGGTCGGCGACCCCGCGCAGGCCATCTACGGCTGGCGCGGCGCCAGCGCGGCCAACCTGCCCCGCTTCACCACCGACTTCCCGCGCCCCGGCCTGGAACCCGCCCGCGAGTACGGCCTGCTCACCAGCTTCCGCAACCCGGCCGAAGTCCTCGTCCTCGCCAACGGCATCGCCGAACCACTGCGGCAGCGCGGCCTCGGCGTCGAACGGCTCCGCGCCCGCGACGGCGCGCCGCCCGCCGACATCGAAGTCGCCCTGCTGCCCGACATCCGGACCGAACGCGAGTGGGTCGCCGACGCCCTGGCGCACAGGTGGTTCGCCCACCAGGCCGAGCACGGCGCCCCGCCCACCGCCGCCGTCCTCGTCCGCCGCCGCGCCGACATGGCCCCGATCGCCGCCGAGCTGCGGGCCCGCGGACTGCCGGTCGAGGTCGTCGGACTCGGCGGGCTGCTCGACGAACCCGAGGTGGCCGACCTCGTCGCCACCCTGCGCGTCCTCGCCGACCCGCTGGCAGGCACCGCCGCCGCCCGCCTGCTCACCGGCGCCCGCTGGCGTCTGGCGGCCGCCGACCTGGCCGCGTTGTGGCGGCGCGCCAACGAAATCTCCGCGCCCCCGCCCACCGAAGAGTCCAAGGTGGACGATCTGTTCGCCGAACGCGCCGAGCAGACCGGGCTGATCGACGCCCTCGACGACCCGGGTGACCCCAAGCGCTACTCGCCGGAGGGCTACCGCCGGATCCGGGAACTGGGCCACGAACTCGCCGCGCTGCGCCGTCGGCTGGACCAGTCGCTGCCCGAACTGGTCGCCGACGTGGAGCGGACCATGCTGCTCGACGTGGAAGCGCAGGCCCGCCCCGGCAGCGCCCGGCGCGCGCACCTGGACGCGTTCGCGGACGTGGTCACCGACTTCGCGGAGACCTCGCCGACCGCCACGCTGATGTCCTTCGTGGACTACCTCGCCACCGCCGCGCACGCCGAGGACGGCCTCACCCCGGGCGAGGTCGAGGTGGTGCCGGACCGGGTGCAGGTGCTGACCGTCCACTCCGCGAAGGGCCTGGAGTGGGAGGTCGTCGCCGTGCCGCACCTGGCGCGCGAGGTCTTCCCGAACAAGCGCCGGTCCTCGTCGTGGCTGCGCACGGTCACCTCGCTGCCCGCGGCGCTGCGCGGTGACTCCGCGGACCTGCCGAAGCTGCGCGTGTCCGACGGCATGGACCGCAAGGAGGTCATCGAGGCCTTCGAGATCCACGAGCAGGACTTCGCCGAGCGCGAGGCCGACGAGGAACGCCGCCTCTGCTACGTGGCGCTGACCCGCTCCGAGCGCGCGCTCATCGTGTCCGGGCACTGGTGGAACGAGACCAGCACCCGCCCCAAGGGCCCGTCGGACTTCCTGCTGGAGGTCGGCGAACTGGCGAAGGAGGGCGTCGGCAAGGTCGCCGCCTGGGCCGAGGAACCGCCTGCCGACGAGGAGAATCCGCTGGTCAGCCAGGCCCGGTCGGCGCAGTGGCCGTCCGACCCGCTGACCGGCCGCCGCGACGCCGTGCACGAGGGCGCCGACCTGGTGCGCACCGCGCTGGCCGAGGGCGAGGTCGACGAAGAGGACGAGGACGACCCGGACGGCTGGATCGCCGACACCGACGTCCTGCTCGCCGAGTTCGCCCGGCGCAGCGGTACGGCCGAGCAGGTCGCGCTGCCCGACCACCTGTCGGTGAGCCAGCTCGTCGAGCTCGCCGCGGACCCCGCCGGCCTGGCCCGCCGCCTGCGCCGCCCGCTGCCGGTGCCGCCCAACACGTTCGCTCGCCGCGGCACCGCCTTCCACGGCTGGCTGGAGCGCCGCTTCGCCGGCGACCGCCTGTTCGACCTCGACGAGCTGCCCGGCGCCGCCGACCCCGACGAGGCCGGCGACGACGAACTCGAAGCGCTGCAGGAGGCCTTCGACCGCAGCGCGTGGGCCGCGCGCACCCCGCACGAGGTGGAGGTGCCGTTCTCCACCGAGGTCGACGGCGTGACCGTGCGCGGGCGGATGGACGCGGTGTTCGCCGACCCGGACGGCGGCTGGACGGTCGTGGACTGGAAGACCGGCGCCGTGCCAGAGGAGGGCCGGATGGCCTCGCTCGCCGTGCAGCTGGCGGCGTACCGTCTGGCTTGGGCGTCGCTGTCCGGAACGCCGTTGGAGAAGGTGCGGGCCGCCTTCCACTACGTGCGCGAAGACCACACGCTGCGCCCGGTGGACCTGCTCGACGCGGACGGTCTGCGTGATCTGCTCCGCAGCGTGCCACAGCCCTAGCGAGGCCTCACATGATCGCTTACGATCCGCGGGTGCGTGTCGCGGACGAACCGGACCACTCGCTCGTCGGCGTCGTCCGGATGCCGGAGCCGGCCCTCAGCCCGATCCGGTCGATCGGCAGACGGATCCTCGGTGCACTGCTGGCGCTGGTCGCCGCGGTGTTCATCGTCTACCTGGGGCGGGACGGCTACCGGGACGTCAACGAGGACGGCCTGTCGCTGCTCGACGCGTTCTACTACGCCACGGTGTCGCTGTCGACCACCGGCTACGGTGACATCACCCCGGTCACGAGCTCGGCACGGCTGATCAACGTGCTGGTGATCACGCCGCTGCGGGTGCTGTTCCTCATCGTCCTGGTCGGCACCACGCTCGAGGTGCTGACCGAGCGGTCGCGGCAGGCGTTCCGGATCCAGAAGTGGAGGACCAAGGTGCGGGACCACGTGGTGGTCGTCGGGTTCGGGACCAAGGGCCGGGCCGCGGTCAAGACCCTGCTCGGGGACGAGGCGATCGAGCCCAACAAGATCGTCGTGGTGGACACCGACCAGCAGGCGCTGGACGCGGCCGCCGCGCTCGGCCTGGTCACCGTGCACGGGTCGGCCACCCGGTCGGACGTGCTGCGGGTGGCGGCCGTGCAGCGGGCGCGCGCGGTCGTCGTCGCCGCGGACCGGGACGACTCGGCGGTGCTGGCCACGCTCACCGCGCGGGAGCTGGCCCCCAAGGCGCACATCGTGGTCTCGGTGCGGGAGGCGGAGAACGTCCACCTGCTCAAGCAGTCCGGCGCGAACCAGGTGGTGGTGTCGAGCGAGACCGCGGGACGGCTGCTCGGCATGGCGACGTCGACGCCGGTCGTCGTGGACATGTTCGAGGACCTGCTCACGCCCGAGTCGGGACTGGCGATCGCCGAGCGCCCCGCGGAGAAGTCCGAGGAGGGCGGTTCGCCGCGGCACCTGCCGGACATCGTGCTCGGCGTCGTGCGCGACGGGGAGCTGTACCGGGTGGACGCGGCCGCCGTGGACGCCATCGAACCCGGGGACCGGTTGCTCTACGTGAAGAAAGTGACCCCGGCCGACCGGGTTGAGTGATAGATCTCGGCAGCCCGTCGGCGGCTGTGCTTCACCCGGCGCTTCTGGAAGCATGGGGATCGTGCTGCGCTGGAACACCCTCGCCGTCGCCGTGCTGGTCGGCATCGCCATCGTGACCGCCGTGTGGTGGGCGGGGCCGGGGATGCTGGGCACCGCGGCCGCCGCGCAGGGCACGGTCGCGCAGGCCACGGTCACCAAGGGCGCCGAGTGCTCCGAGCCGAACCCGCAGGAGGCGGTGGAGATCACGGTCGGCGGGCAGGTGCGCACCGGGACCCTGGACGCGTGCGGGCACGACCAGAACGACCGCGTCGACGTCACCGTGCCGGCCTCGGTGGGGGACGGGGAGATCCAGGTGCACCTGGCCGACGTCGTCACCGGCCACGACGACCTGCGCCGCCCGATCGGGCTGGCGCTGCTGGCGCTCAGCTGCCTCGGCGGAGGCACGTACGCGTTCCTGGTCCACCGCGGCCCCCGGCGGGCAGCGACGGTCAGCTGATCCCGGGGGCGTCGGGCGAGATGGCTCGCGAGGGCTGAGTTCCGACCGGCTGCGCGGGGGCTGACTGCGGACCGGTCGCGCGGCCAAGCGCGTCAGCTCACCTTGGGCGCCGGTGCGATGTCGAGCGTCGACCGACCGCAGGGAGTTGGGCGGGAGTGCCAGAATCCGCGGGCGCGTGCAACAACGCGAACCGCCGCTTCCCAAGGCCCGGTCGACATCTCGTTTCGCGTCACCTTCCTCGGCCGCCGCGCTGGGCGACGCCTCTCGTCGAGGCGCCGTGCGGCGGAGCAGGCCCGAAGCGCGGCCGCCAGGCGAGTCAGCTGACCTCGGACGCCGGTGCGGCGAACGTGTTGCACTTCGCGATCCGGTTGAACTGCGCGCCCGTCCGCCACCACTGCGCGTAGTGCGCGTTGCTGCCGTGGTCGGAGCTGCCCGAGGTGTTGTCGCCGCGGGTGTCCTGGTCCCGCCAGGCCTTGGCGTACATGTCGCGCGTCACCGAGCCGCCCCGGTCGACCACGGCGCCCAGGAACATCCCGGAGAAGCACTGCGCCTGCAGCTCCTTGCGCCGCGACAGTTCCAGGCCCGCCGGGGTGTTCTGCCCGACGGCGTAGATCTGCTGCCACACCGCGTCCATGATCCCGGCGACCTCCTGCACGTGGTGGCCGTACTCGTGCGCGAACAGCGCCAGGTAAACCCCTGGGTTGTCGCCGTACTGGTCGGTCTGCAGCCCGCGGAACGGCACGTACAGGTTGTCGTCGCAGTAGTAGGCCGCGGTCGCCACGCTCACCGCGATCGTGCCGCACGCGGTGGTGAAGTGGGTGCCGGTCGGGAAGTGCAGGTTCGGCGGCGTGAACGGCAGGTTGTACCGCTCCAGGAACTGGCCCCACGCCTCGTTGAGGCACTGGTCGGCGGCGGTGAAGAAGGCCTCGGCGGACGCCTGGTCGCTGTGCCACTCGGGCAGGTCGCAGGCGAAGTTCTGCAGGCCGTCGTCCGGGTTGCGCAGGATCGGGTGGTTCGCCAGCTCCAGGATCTTCTCGCCGTCCACCGAGCCGGTCGCCGCGCCCGCCGCGTTGCCGCCGCTCACCGCGGTGGTCGTCGGCGCCGCCACGGTCGGCGACGACGGGTCCGTGCCGTTGCCGACCGCGATGAACACCACCAGCCCGGCCAGCAGCACCGCGACCGCGCTCAGCACGAACGCGGTGACCGGCCGCGAGGAACGACGCTGTGCCCGGTGCCGCGGCGCGGAGGAGGGCGGCGGCAACGGTTCCCGTGGGCGCTGCGGCGGAGGCGTCATCGGGCGCCAGCATAGTCAGCGCGCGTGCCGCGCGAGTGAGATCACGACTCGGCGGCGGCCGCGTGCCACCCGTGGCCGGTGCCGGACCGCTCTGCGAGAGTGGGCGGCGAAGCGACCCGCAGCGAGTTGGAGTACACCCGATGAGCGACACCGGAGGCTGGACCGGCCCCGATCCCAAGGACCGGCCCGAAGACCCGACGCCTCCCGCCGGCAACCCGATGCCGCCCGCGCCGCCCCCGCCGGGCGCGCCCTACCAGCAGCAGGGCTGGGGACCGCGCCCCGGCTACGGCAAGCCCGGTGTGATCCCGCTGCGCCCGCTGACGGTCGGCGAGATCCTGGACGGCGCCATCACGACCATGCGCCGCCACCCGGCGCTGGTGTTCGGCGCGTCGGCGGTCGTCGCGGTGATCGGCGCGGTGCTGCAGCTGCTGGCCAGCCGCTACCTGCTGCCGGACGTCCAGACGCTGCAGAACCTCGGCCCGGCCGCCACCGACCAGCAGATCCAGGACGCGGCGCTGGACGTGCTCGGCGACACGGCGCTGATCACCGGCGTCGCGGTGATCATCACCGTGCTCACCCAGACCTTCCTGTCCGGTTTCCTGACCGTCGTCATCGGCAAGGCGGTGCTGGGCAAGCCGGTGACCTTCGCGGAGGCGATGGCCGAGGCGAAGCCCCGGTTCCTGCCGCTGCTCGGCGCCACGATCGTCTACGTCCTGCTGGTCGCCGCCGGTTCGGTGCTGTGCCTGATCCCGGGCATCTGGCTCTACACACTGTTCGGCCTCACCACGCCCGCGCTCGTGCTGGAGCGCGCGAAGGTCGGGCAGGCGCTGTCCCGGTCCCGGCAGCTGGTGTCCGGCTCGTGGTGGCGGTGCTTCGGCATCCTGCTGCTGGCCGGCGTGATCGCGACCGTGCTGCAGTACCTCGTGGACATCCCGTTCAGCCTCGGCGCCGGCGGCACCGACGTGCTCACCGGTGAGGCCGTCCCGGCCGGCTGGGGCGCCCTGCTGCTCGTCGCGGTCGGACAGGTGATCGCCCAGACGATCGTGCAGCCGTTCGTCGCGAACACCACCGCCCTGCTCTACATCGACCAGCGCATGCGCAAGGAGGGCATGGACCTCCAGCTGGCGCGGGCGGCGGGCACCGCTTGATCCGGCTCGCCGACGTCCCGGTCGTCGTCGACGCCGACGACGCGCGCCGCGCCGCCGAGGCCGAGCTCTCCGACCCCGCCTACGCCCTGGCGCAGCCGAGCTGGTTCGACCGGGCGATCGGGTGGCTCGCCGAACGCATATCCGACCTGTTCACCAGCGCGTCGGGTCTGGTGCCCGGCGGCGGCTTCGGCGTGCTGGTGCTGATCGCGGTGCTGGTGCTGGTGATCGTGGTGGTGCGGCTGCGGGTCGGGCCGCTCGCCCGGTCCGCGCGACGGCCCGCCGTGGTCTTCGCGGACCAGTCGCGCACCGCGCAGGACTACCGCGACGCGGCCGAGCGGGCCTTCGCGGCGGGCGAGCTGGACGCGGCGGTCCGCGACCGGTTCCGCGCCGTGGTCCGGACGCTGGAAGAGCGCGGCGTGCTGGACGAACGCGCCGGGCGCACCGCGGACGAGGCGGCCCGCGAGGCGGCCGGTTCACTGCCGTCCGCCCGCGACGCGCTGCGGCAGGGCGCGGAGCTGTTCGACGCCGTGCACTACGGCGGCCGCCCGGCCACCGCCGAGGGCTACCGGCACCTGGCCGAGCTCGACGAGCTGGTCCGCCGGACCCGTCCCGAGGTGCCGGCGTGACCAGCGTGTCCCCCGACTCCCGCCGGATCTGGCGGGCGGCTCGCGCGCCCCTGGTGATCGCGGTGATCGTGCTCATCGGCGCGGTGATTGTGCTGCTGAGCTCGGCAGGCGAGCAGCGCGGCTCGCTCGACCCGGACTCGGCCGCCCCCGGCGGCTCGCGCGCGCTGGCGCGGCTGCTCGAACGGGAGGGTGTGCGGATCGTCCCCGCGCGGACCTACGCCGAGGCCGAAGCGGCGCTGCAGGGCGACGCCACCCTGCTCGTGACCGCCCCCGGCCGCGTCGCACCGGGCCGGCTCGCCGCGCTGCGGTCCCGCGCCACGGACGCGGTGCTGGTCGGCCCCGACGATCCGGTGCTCGACATCCTGGCGCCCGGCGTGGTCGTCAGCGGTGAGGTCGAGCCCGCCGCGCGCGAGCCGGGGTGCACGGTGGCCGGCGCGGTCGCCGCGGGCAACGCGGTGCTGGGCGGTTTCACCTACGAGGCGCACGGCCGGGCGCGCGGCTGCTACGACGGCACGCTGCTGCAGCTGCCCGGCGACCGCGGCACCACCACGATCCTGGGTGGCGGCGCGCCGATGACCAACGACCGGCTCGACGAGGCCGGCGACGCGGCGCTGACCATGCGCCTGCTCGGCCGACACGCGACGCTGGTCTGGTATGTGCCGACGCCGGGGGACGCGGGCGCCGGGATCGTGGCGCGGTCGTTCACCGACCTCATCCCGCGCCCGTGGCTGTTCGGCGCGGTCCAGCTTGGCGTGGCCGCGGTGCTGTTCGCGCTGTGGCGGGCCCGCCGGCTCGGGCCGGTCGTGGCGGAACGGCTGCCGGTCGTCGTCCGCGCCGCCGAAACCACCGAGGGCCGCGCCCGGCTCTACCGCCGCGCCGGTGCGGCCGGCCACGCCGCGTCTACGCTGCGGCAGGCGGCGATCGACCGCGTGCGCCCGCTGCTCGGCCTCGGCGCGGGCGCGGAACCGGCGGCCGTCGTCGCCGCGGTCGCGGCCCGCACCGGACGGCCCGCCGCGGCCGTCGGGGAGCTTCTGTACGGTCCGGCGCCGGGGGACGACGCCGGTCTGGTCCGCCTCGCCGACGAGCTGGACCGCATCGAGAGGGAGATCAGTTGACCAGCACGGACACCACTTCGGACGCCCGGAACGCGTTGGTCGCGTTGCGCGCCGAGGTCGGGAAGGCGGTGGTCGGCAACGACGCCGCGGTCACCGGGCTCATCATCGCGCTGCTGTGCCGCGGGCACGTGCTCGTCGAGGGCGTGCCGGGGGTGGCGAAGACGCTGCTGGTGCGGGCCCTGGCGACCGCGCTGGACCTGGACACCACGCGCATCCAGTTCACGCCCGACCTGATGCCCGGCGACGTCACCGGCTCCATCGTCTACGACTCGCGCTCGGCCGAGTTCTCCTTCCGCGAGGGGCCGGTGTTCACGAACCTGCTGCTCGCCGACGAGATCAACCGCACCCCGCCGAAGACCCAGTCCGCGCTGCTGGAGGCGATGGAGGAGCGGCAGGTGTCGGTCGACGGGCGGCCGCGACCGCTGCCGGACCCGTTCACCGTCATCGCCACCCAGAACCCGGTGGAGTACGAGGGCACCTACCCGCTGCCGGAGGCGCAGCTGGACCGGTTCCTGCTCAAGCTCACCGTGCCGCTGCCGACGCGCGAGGACGAGATCGGCGTGCTGGCCAGGCACGCGCAGGGGTTCGACCCGCGTGACCTGTCCGCCGCCGGGGTGCGGCCGGTCGCGGGTGCGGAGCAGCTCGCCGTCGCGCGCGCCGCGGTCGCCGGGGTGACGGTCGGGCCGGAGGTGCTCGGCTACATCGTCGACCTGTGCCGGGCGACGCGCGCGATGCCGTCGGTGCGGATCGGCGTGTCCCCGCGTGGCGCCACGGCGCTGCTCGCCGCGACGCGGGCGTGGGCCTGGCTGTCCGGCCGCGGGTTCGCGACGCCGGACGACGTGAAAGCGCTTGCGCGGCCCGCGCTGCGGCACCGGCTGGACCTGCGGCCGGAGGCCGAGCTGGAGGGCGCGACCGCGGACGGCGTGATCGAGCGCGTGCTGGCCACCGTCCCCGTCCCGCGCTGACATGGCGATCACCGGCCGGGCCGGCCTGCTGGCGCTCGTGGGCATCGTCGTGGTGGCGCTCGGGGTGCCGTCGTGGACCGGTGTGCTCGCGGTGCTCGGCGTGATCGCGTTGCTGGTGGCCGTGGACCTGCTGCTCGCGGCGTCCGTGCGGCGGCTGGTGTTCGCGCGGTCCGGGTCGACGTCGGTGCGGCTCGGCGAGCCGGTCGAGGTCGCGCTGTCGGTGACCAACCCCGGTTCCCGCGCGTTGCGTGGGTTGCTGCGGGACGCGTGGCCGCCGAGCGCTGGCGTGGAGCAGGACCGGTTCCGGATCGCGGTGCCGCCGGGGGAGCGGCGGTCGGTCGTGGTGCGGATGACGCCGGTGCGGCGCGGCGACCGGTCCTCGGCGCGGGTGACCGTGCGCGCGCTGGGACCGCTCGGGCTGGCCGGGCGGCAGGGTTCGCACCGGGTGCCGGGCAGTGTCCGGGTGCTGCCGCCGTTCCGCAGCCGCAGGCACCTGCCGTCGCGGCTGGCGCGGCTGCAGCAGCTCGACGGGCGGCAGGCGGCGCTGGTGCGCGGCGAGGGCACGGAGTTCGACTCGCTGCGGGAGTACGTGATCGGCGACGACGTGCGGTCGATCGACTGGCGCGCGTCGGCGCGGGCGGCGGACGTTATGGTGCGGACGTGGCGTCCCGAGCGGGACCGGCGGGTGCTGCTGGTGCTGGACACCGGGCGGACGTCGGCGGGCCGGGTCGGGGACGCGCCACGCCTCGACGCCGCGATGGACGCCGCGCTGTTGCTGGCGGTGCTGGCTTCGCGGGCGGGGGACCGGGTGGATTTCCTCGCCTACGACCGGCAGGTGCGGGCGGACGTGCGCGGGCTGGCGGCGGGGGAGTTGCTGCCGGGACTGGTGAACGCGATGGCGCCGCTTGAGGCGAGCCTGGTGGAGACCGACGCGCGCGGCATGGTGGCCGAGGTGCTGCGCCGCGTCCGGCGGCGGTCGCTGGTGGTGCTGCTGACCGGGCTGGACGCGGCGCCGCTGGAGGAGGGCCTGTTGCCGGTGCTGCCGTCCGTGGTGGGGCGGCACCAGTTGCTGGTGGCGGGCGTGGCGGACCCCCGGGTCGCGGCGATGGCCCGCGCCCGCGGCGACGCGGAAGCGGTCTACGAAGCGGCGGCCGCCGAACGGACGCTGGCGGAGCGTCGCCACGTGACTGGTTTGCTGGCGCAGCGCGGGGTCGAGGTGGTGGACGCGGTGCCGGACGAGCTGGCTCCCGCGCTCGCGGACCGGTACCTGGCGCTGAAGGCCGCGGGCCGGTTGTAGGGCCGCACCCCCGCCGATCCCGCCCGCGACCGCCGCCTCGCGGCCGCCGGCCTCGCACCCGCACTCGCCGGCCTCGCGCCGGTAAACGCGGGACTCGTCCGCGAGCGCAGAAAGCGCCCCCGGGATCGCAGACCTCGCATCCGCCGGCTTCGCGCCCGCGCCGGCGCCCACGGCCTCGCGTCCGCCGCATCGCGCTCACCGTGAGTCCCACGCTCGCTCAGCCGCGCAAGTTCCACCGCCAGGCGCGCGAGCCGGCCGGCGACGTCAGTCGGTCGCGATCACCATGAACAGGCGCGTGCTCAGCCGCTGCATCAGCTCCTCCGGCACCTCGCCGAGCTGCCGCGTCAGCGACTCCTTCGGCACGTGGTCCAGCCACGTGTACCGCACCCAGCCGCCCGCTCCGGTGGCCACGCTGAGCGGCACGGCGTGCTCGATGACCTCCATCGTCACCACGTGCTCGTCGTCGATGTCGTTCAGCATGTTGCCCGAGAAGACCAGCACCCGCCGCGAGCCGCCGGACACCGCCCAGATCTGTCCTCTACGCGGCCGAAGAGCCACGGGCACGCCAGTCGTCCGCGGCGGCGCGCACCTGCTCGGGGTGCTCGGCGTTCCACCGCGCCTGCTGCTCGCACAGCTGCCGGTACGCCTCGCGCTCCACGGCAGCCCGAACCCACTCGCCCACGGACTGCCCCGCCGCCTCGGCGAGGGCCGTCACCTGCGCGTACGTGTCATCGGAAAGCTCCAGCCGCATGCCCATCACCATAGAGCCGGCCACCGACAATCCCGGGCAGCGGCGTGTCAACCGGCCTCGGGCAGCAGGTCACCGCGATGCCGGGAGTCCACGTCCCCGGTGACCCCGGCCCGGACGGCGCGCCGCCCCAGCACGAACACGTACACCAGGAACAGCACCTCGGCGGCCACTCCGATCGCGATCCGCGCCCACGTCGGCAGCCCGGACGGCGTCACGAACGCCTCGATCACGCCCGACACCAGCAGCACGCACGCCAGCCCCAGCGCCATCCCCGCCGCCGCCCGGCCTTCCTGCGCGAGCGCTGCCGCGCGGGACCGCCGGCCGGGGTTGATGACCGTCCACCCGAGACGGAGCCCGGTGCCCGCCGCGACGAACACCGCGGTCAGCTCCAGCAGCCCGTGCGGGGTGATCAGGCCGAAGAAGACGTCCAGCCGCCCGGCCGCCGCCATGAACCCGGCCGACAGGCCGACGTTGAGCACGTTCTGCCACAACGCGACCAGCACCGGAATCCCCAGCAGCACCCCGAAGAACAGGCAGGTCGCCGCGACCCAGGCGTTGTTCGTCCACACCTGCGCGGCGAACGAGGCGGCCGGGTTGCTGGAGTAGTAGGTCTCGAACTGCCCGCCCGGTTCGGTGAGCGCCCGGATGTCCTCCGGCGCGGCGATGCTCGCCTGCACCTGCGGGTCGCCCGCGATCCACGCCCCGATCAGCCCGCCCACGAGTACCGACACCAGCGCGGCGGGCAGCCACCACCGGACCGTCGTGTAGACCGCGGCCGGGAAGCGTTGCGCGAAGAACAGCCCGACCTCGCGCCAGGCCGGGTTGTGCGACCCGGTGACGGCCGAGCGGGCACGCGTGACCAGCGACGACAGCCAGGACAGCAGCGCCGGGTCCGGCGCCGACGACCGCACCACGGACAGGTGCGTCGCGGCCCGCTGGTACAGGGTGACCAGCTCGTCGGCCTCCGGACCGGTCAGCCTGCGGGTGGCCAGCAGCTGGTCCAGCCGGGCCCATTCGGCGCGGTGGGCCGCGACGAACAGGTCCACGTCCATGGGGGCAGATTACAGTGGGGCGGTGACAGGCGAACCCGATCTGGTGACCGGCGAGGCCGTCGTGCTGGAGCTGCCGATAGCGCAGGTCGCCAGCCGGGCCGCGGCGTTCGCGATCGACGTTGCGGTCCAGGCCGGGGCGCTCCTGCTGTTCATGCTGGCGCTCACCGTGTCCGGGGTGACCGACGAGGCGTTGCTGGCCGCGCTGGCGCTCAGTTTCTTCGTGCTGGTGCGGGTCGGGTACTCGGTGCTGTTCGAGACGCTCGGCCGGGGGATCACGCTCGGCAAGATGGCGATGGGGCTGCGCGTGGTGCGCGACGACGGCGGCCCGGTCCGCTTCCGGCAGGCCCTGACGCGGGCGCTGGCCGGCGCGATCGTCGACTTCGGACCGGTGCTGGCGTGGAGCGCGGTCGCGTTGTTCGTGTCGCTGTTCTCGCCGCGGTCCAAGCGGGTCGGCGACTACCTGGCCGGCACGGTGGTGATCAGGGAGCGGGCGCCGCGGACGGTCGCGCCGCACATCACGATGCCGCCGGCGCTGGCGGGCTGGGCGGCGCAGCTCGACCTGACCGGGCTGAGCGACGAGCTGGCCCTGATGGCGCGGCAGTACCTGGCGCGGTACGCCGAGCTGAGCGACCGCGCGCGGGACCCGTTGGGCCACCAGCTGGTGCAGGACGTCGCGGCTCGCATCGGCGCGCCGCCCCCGTGGGGCGTGCCGCCGTGGGCGTACCTGCAAGCGGTACTGGCCGAGCGGCGGCGCCGGGCTGGGGGATACATGGGAACGCCGGTGGGGGCGCAGCAGATGGCGGCGCAGCAGGCGGGCGCGTCGCCGGTGGTGCCACCCTCGCCGCAGGTGGGGGCACAGCAAGTGGGGGCGCCGCCGGTCGTGGCACCCCCGCCGGAGGTGGGGGCGCCACAGGCGCCAGCGCGGCAGGTGGGCGCACCCCAGGTGGGTGCGCCGGTCGCCGCTGCGCCGGTGGCCCCGCCGCCGACAGCAGAGCCGGGGGAGCCGACGCCGCCGCGGGGGTTCGCTCCGCCGAGCTGATAGCCGGCCGGATCGGGCTGCCGGCACAGCTGCAGCTGCCAGGCGCTCCCGCCGCTGCCGCGGCGATTCGCGCGGTGATCCCGGATCAAGCCGGGTCGCGAGCTGCCGCCAACCCACAGGGGCAGCGGCAGTCCCGCCACCGCAGGCGCCAGGCGACCCACCGCCGCGGCGACCGTCGCGCTCCCGGATCAGGCCGCCGACGCCAGCCGTCCGCCGCCGTCGACCCGGAGCACCACGCCGGTCGTGTAGGTGTTGTCCGTCAGGAACGCGATCGCCGAGGCGATGTCGTCCGGCGTGCCCACCCGGCGCGCCGGCAGCCCGGCCGCGATGGCCGTGAAGGTCTCCGCCTTGGCGTCCGCGTCCAGGAAATCCCACCAGGCCGTGTCGATCACACCCGGCGACACCGCGTTGCCCCGTACCGGCGCCAGTTCCACCGCCAGCACCGGCACCATCGCTTCGATCCCGGCGTTCACCGCGGCCAGCGCGGCCGTCCCGGGCATCGCCGCTCCGGCCGACGCCGCCGTCACGAACGTCAGCGAACCCCGCAGCACCGGCAGCGCCGCTCGCGCCGCGGCGGTGTGCGGCACCAGCTTCCCCTCGACGCCCTCGCGCAGGCCGTCCATCGTCAGGTCGGGGAAGGCCGTCGTCCCCGGCGCCCCGGTCACTGTGACGACCAGGTGGTCCACCGGCCCGGTCGACGCGAAGAACGACTGTAGCGCCTCGTAGTCCCGCGCGTCGACAATCTCGCCCCGCGCGTCGCCCAGCTTCGCCAGCGCGGCGTCGAGCTTCCCGGCGTCGCGCCCGGTCACGATCACCTCTCGCCCGCCGTCGGCCATGCGGTGGGCGGTCGCCAGCCCGATGCCCGAGGTGCCACCCAGGATCACGACTCGTTCGGTCACGATCTCTCCTCCAATTTCGAGACACTGTGTACCGCAAACATATTCGAGTCACGGTGTCTTGTAAAGTGCCCCGCATGAGAGGACGCCCCCGCAGCGAAGAGGCCCGGCGCGCGATCCTGGACACCGCACTGCGCATCTGCCACCGCGACGGCTACCCGCAGGTCACGATCAAGGCGATCGCCGACGAGGCCGGTGTCGGGCGGCAGACCGTCTACCGCTGGTGGCCGGACAAGGCGCAGGTGCTGCTGGACGCCCTCATCGACCTCCGCGAACGCGAACCGCGGCTCGACGAGGACACCGGCGACGCCCTGCGCGACATCGAGCGGATCCTCGCCCGCACGTTCGCGCTCACCCACGAGTCGACCGGGCGTGCGCTGGTCGGCCTGATGGCCGACGCCCAGAACGACCCGGCGCTGTCGGACCGGTTGCAGGGCACGGTCATCGGCCCGCGGCGCGACGTCCTGCACCGGTTCCTGCGACAGGGCGTCGAGGCGGGACAGCTCGCCGAGAACGTCCCGCTCCCGCTCGTCGTCGACTTCGCGTTCGGCACCATGTGGTACCGCCTGCTCAGCAGGCACGCCCCGGTCGACGACCGCCTCGCCGCCGACATCACCGCCGCCATCGCGCGACTTCTCGCCCGCTAACCTGCGCGAGTGCGATGGCTGTGCGCCGCCCTGCTGCTGGTCACCCCGCCGCTTCCGGCGCTGCCGGCCAGCGCCGAGATCGAGATGCGGCTCCAGCCCGACGGCTCGCTCTCGGTCGTCGAAGCGGTCGACGTGCAGCAGCGCACCACCCGGACCATCGAGCTCCGCACGCCGGCCGGCGACCACCGCGACCGCGTGCACTCCCTCCGCGACCTCGGCATCGAGGGCTCCGGCACGGCCGAGCGGCGCGCGGACGCCGTCACCGTCACCCTCAACCCCGGCACCTCCGTCCTGCGGTACACAGTGGACGGTGCCGTGCGGGACGCCGGCGACCACCTCGAGGTGACCTGGACCCTGGAGGGCTGGGACACGGCCCGCACCCTCGTCCGCGCCAGTTTCGCCGCGCCGCGCATCGCGATCGGCGTCCGCTGCACCGGCTGCACGGCCGCGCAGAACGACCAGACCGGCCTCACCCGCTTCTCCGGCCAGCGCCTGGAACCGGGGCAGACGCTGGACATCGCGGTCGACCTGCCACCCGGCACCGTGCCCGCCAACGCCCGCGTCCAGCCGGCGAAGACCCTGGCCGGCGCGTTCGTCCTCACCGCACCCGTCGCGTGGGCATGGGCCGCCTTCGGGCTACTGCTCCTCGCCGGGGCCGTGTCACTCCTGCTCGCCCGCCGCCCACGCCCGCCCCTGCCCGCCGGGTTCACCGCCGAACCGTTCGCCACCCCGGACGGCGTCCTGCCCGGCCACATCGCGCTGCTCCGCGGCACGGACCCGGTGGTCGTCACCGCCGTCGACCTGGCCATCCGCGGCTACCTCGGGCCGGACGCCGGACCGGCCCACCCGCCCGACGACCGGCTCACCGGCTTCGAGCGCCGCGTCCTCGACGGCGACGACCCCCTCCAGGACCTGGAAGCCGACGCGATCCGCCGCGGCTGGCTCCGCCCACCCGGCCGCGCGCGCCGGGCCGGCATCCGGATCACCTGCTACGGCCTGTTCCTGACGATCGTCCTCGCGCTCACCACCGGCTACGCGCAGCTCGGCGTGATCCTCACGCTCACCGGGCTCGCACTGGCGCTCGCTGCCCGGTTCCTCCCGGATCGCACCCGCCGCGGCCGCACCCTCGGCCGGCGCCTGCGCGACCCGGCCGGACTGCCCGCCGGTGACCGCTTCGTGCCCTACGCGCTGGCCCTCGGACGGCCGGCGCCGGACACCGCGTTCGCTCTCGGTGAATTCCTCGTTGCCCTGCAGGACCGTCGCCGGACCCCGGCCTCGTGATGGCCGTATGGTGGGGCCCATGGCCGAGACCTCCCGCTTCACCCTGCACAACGGCCTGCGCGTAGTGCTCGCGCCGGACCCGACCGCTCCGGTTGTCGGCGTCGCCGTGCACTACGACGTGGGCTTCCGCTCCGAGCCGGAGGGGCGCACCGGGTTCGCGCACCTGTTCGAGCACCTGATGTTCCAGGGCAGCGAGAGCCTGGAGAAGCTCGCGCACTTCAAGATCGTGCAGTCCAGCGGCGGCACCTTCAACGGGTCGACCCACCCGGACTACACCGACTACTACGAGGTGCTGCCCTCCGCGGCACTGGAGCGCGCGCTGTTCCTCGAGGCCGACCGCATGCGCGCGCCGAAGCTGACGCGGGAGAACCTCGCCAACCAGATCGACGTGGTGAAGGAGGAGATCCGCCTCAACGTGCTGAACCGGCCCTACGGCGGGTTCCCGTGGATCCTCCTGCCGCCGGTGCTCTACTCGACGTTCCCCAACGCGCACAACGGCTACGGCGACTTCACCGATCTGGAGCAGGCCAGCCTGGACGACTGCGCGGCCTTCTTCGACACCTACTACTCGCCGGCCAACGCGGTGCTCACCGTCGCGGGCGACTTCGAGCCGGACCGGGCGCGCGAGCTGATCGAGAAGCACTTCGGCGACGTGCCGCACCGCCCCGCGCCGCCGAAGCGCTCGTTCGCCGAGCCGCCGCCCGCAGGCGAGGTCCGCGGCCACCACACCGATCCGCACGCGCCGCTGCCCGCGCTGGCGGTGGGCTACCGGATGCCGGACCCGGTCGGCGAGCTGGACGCCTACCTCGCGAACCTGGTGCTGGCCGGCGTGCTGACCGACGGCGACGGCTCCCGGCTGCAGCAGCGGCTGGTGCACCGCGAGCCGCTGGTCACCGACATCGGCGCGGGCGCCGGCCTGTTCGGCCCGTTCGAGGCGCGTGACCCGGACACGTTCTCGATCACCGCCATCCACTCGCCGGACGTCCCGGCCGACCGGGTGCTGGCCGCGGTCGACGAGGAGCTGGAGAAGCTCGCCGCCACGCCGCCGGACGCCCAGGAACTGGCCAAGGTCACCGCGCGCTGGAGCGCGAGCCTGCACGCCGAGCACGACCGGCTGATGTCCCGGACGCTGTCGCTCGGCGCGTTCGAACTGCTCTACGGGGACCCGTCCCTGGTGTCCCGGCTGCCGGACCGGATGGCGGCCGTCACCGGCGAGGACGTGGCCGCCGCCGCCAAGGCGCTGCGGCCCGACTCGCGCGCGGTCCTGCTCGTCGAGCCCGAAGGGGGAGCGAAGTGACGTCCGTCGACCACCGCAGCGCCGAGGAGATCGGCCGCACCGCCACCGGACCGCGCCCGGTCCCGGAGCTCGGCGCGCAGAAGGCCGCGGCGGATCTGTCCCACGTGGACACCGTGCTGTCCAACGGCCTGCGCCTGCTCGCGGTCCGCAAGCCGACCGTGCCGCTGGTGGAGCTGCGGCTGCGGATCCCGTTCGGCGGCACCGCGCCGCTGCACGCCGCCACCGCCGAGGTGCTCGCCGAGACCATGCTCACCGGCACCGCGCGGCGCGACCGGATCGAGATCGACACCGAGCTGGCGCTGATCGGCGGCGAGCTGGACACCGTGGTCGACCCGGAGCGGCTGACCATCTCCGGCAACGGCCTGGCCACCGGCCTGCCGACGCTGCTGGACGTGCTCGCCGACACGCTCACCGGAGCGTCCTATGTGGACGACGAGGTGGCGCGCGAGTCGGCGCGGCTGGTCGAGCGGCTGGCGGTGTCGCGCACGCAGCCGCGGGTGATCGCCCGCGAGGCGCTGCTCAAGCACGTCTACGGCGACCACCCGGCCACCCGCGAGGTGCCGCAGGCCGCCGATGTGGAACAGGTGACGCCGGAGGCCGTCCGCGCGCTGCACACCGCCGCGGTGCTGCCGCGTGGTTCGGTGCTGGTGATCGTCGGCGACATCGACCCGGAGCGGATCGCGGCCGACGTCGAGCGCGTGCTGGGCGGCTGGTCGTCCGACGCGTCGGCGGTCGTGATGCCCGGCCTGCCCGAGGTCACCGGCGGCGACCTGCTGCTGGTGCCGCGGGCCGGCGCGGTGCAGTCGCAGATCCGGCTCATCGCGCAGTCGCTGCCGCGCACGGACCCCCGGTACGCCGCGCTGCAGCTGGCGAACATGACCTACGGCGGCTACTTCTCCTCGCGGCTGGTGGAGAACATCCGCGAGGACAAGGGCTACACCTACAGCGCGCACTCCGGGTTCGAGTTCACCGGCACCACGGCGACCGTCGGGGTCGACGCGGACACGGCGAACGAGGTCACCGCGGCCGCGCTGCTGGAGACGCGCTACGAGCTGGGCAGGCTCGCGGTCGTGCCGCCGACGGCCGAGGAGGTCGAGTCGGTGCGCCAGTACGCCGTCGGCTCGCTGCTCACCGCGACGTCGTCGCAGGCCGGGCTGGCCAGCCAGCTCGCCGCGCTGACCGCGGCCGGCCTCGGTGTGGAGTGGCTGGCCGAGCACCCGCGGCGGGTCGCCGCGGTCACCGTGGAAGAGGTCGCGCAGGCCGCGCTCGACTTCTTCGCCCCGGCCCGGTTCACCGGTGTCGTGGTCGGCGACGCCGACACGCTCGCGCCGCAGCTGACCGCGCTCGGCGGGGTCACCGTGGGGGAGCCCGGCAAGTGACCGTCGCACCGTTCACGCTGGGCCGCCTCCCGACGCTCTCCCGGTCCACTGTGGACCGGCAGGAGACTTTGCGCACCAACCCGGAGCGCCTGCGCGCCCGGTGGCCGGACGCGCAGGTCATGCTGCTGGACAAGCAGCTGCGCACGCCGGTGCGCGAGGGCGAAGCCGTCCTGGCCACCCGCAAGGCGCTGACGTTCGGCGAGGAGCCGCCCGCGGACGCGGTTTTCCTCGGCGAGTGGCAGGGCGTCGACTACTGGTCGCTGCCGGGCGAGCCGGAAGGCGAACCGGAGATCGTCGAGATCCCGGGCAGCTGGGGCGTGCCCGAGGAGGCGCCGCGGGTCGACGGCGAGCTGTGGGTGACGCTGCGGGCGCACGGCGACCAGCTGGACGACACGGCGGCCGGGCTGTTCACCACCGCCCAGGCGCTGCGGGTGTGGCACCGGCAGGCGCGGTTCTGCGTGCGCGACGGCAGCCCGACGCACCTGGTGCAGTTCGGGTGGGCGTCGAAGTGCGAGGCGTGCGGCCGCGAGGAGTACCCGCGCACCGACCCGGCGATCATCTGCCTGGTGCACGACGAGGAGGGCGTCAACGGCTCGCACGTCCTGCTGGCACGGCAGCCGGTGTGGCCGCCGGGGCGGTACTCGGTGCTGGCCGGTTTCGTCGAGGCCGGCGAGTCGCTCGAGGGCTGCTGTGTGCGGGAGATCCGGGAGGAGGTCGGCGCGGACGTCCACGACGTGCGGTACCTGGGCAGCCAGCCGTGGCCGTTCCCGCGCTCGATCATGCTGGGCTTCACCGCGAAGGCGGACGCGTCGCGCCCACTGGTCCCGGCCGACGGCGAAATCGAGGCCGCGCTGTGGGTGCCCCGGGCCGAGGTGCGCGCGGCGTTCGAGGCGAAGGGCCGCCCGGTCCCCATCCTCGGCGGCACGAGCGAACTGATCCTGCCGGGTAATTCGTCGATCGCGCGCGTGATGCTGGAGGCGTGGGCCTACGCGGAACGGGGCTGAGGGTCGGCTTCCTCGTGGGTGTGCGGCGTGCGCGGTGCCCGGTCGGGGGCACGTCGGCGCGCCATCGGCCGGAAGCCAGTGCGGCCCGATGTCGAAAAGCCGGTCGCGGTTCCGACCTCCCCGTGTCAGACGACGAAAGGGGAAACCGTGGACTTCGACCGGCTCCGCGCCGAGATCGTCACCCAGACCGAGCTGCTCACGGCCGGCATCGCAGGCGCGGACCTGCGCGCGCCGGTGCCGTCGTGCCCCGGCTGGACGCTGGGCATGCTGCTGCGCCACATCGGCGGCGGGCACCGCTGGGCCGAGGAGATCGTCCGGACGCGCAGCCTCGAGTACCTGCCCGACGACCAGCTGCGCGAACTCCACGGTGACGACGCCGGCGAAGTGCCCACGCAGTGGTTGCTGGAGGGAGCGCGCCGGCTCTCGGAAACGCTGCGCGACGCCGGCCCCGACGCACCCACCTGGGGGCCGTTCGACTTCAACCGGTCGGAGTTCCTCGCGCGCCGCTTCGCGCACGAGACGGTCGTCCACCGTGCCGACGCCTGCCTCGCCGCCGGCGTGGAGTTCACCGTCGCCGAGGACGTCGCGGCAGCCTCCCTCGACGAGTGGATGGAGCTGGACGTCCTGCCCCAGCACTTCGAGATCGACCCGCGCAAGCGGGAACTGCTCGGGCCGGGCCGGACGATCGTGTTGCAGGCGCCGGAGGTGTCCTGGTTCGTCGACCTCACCGGCGACGTCATCCGCTGGCGCCGCGGCCCCGCCGACGCGGCGGTCACCGTGCGCGGCTCGCTCACCGACCTGCTGCTGCTCGTCTACCGCCGCAGGCCGGTGGAGGGGCTCGCCGTCACCGGGGACGCGTCACTGCTGGCCTTCTGGCTGGACCACGTCGCGTTCGGCTGACTCGGCGTTGCGCTTCGCCAGGCGCAGCCATCGCCGCATGATGAACCCGGCGAACGGTCCGACCACGGTCCAGTACCGGGCGAACCGGTTGCGCGACAACGCATCCGTCGTCGCCGTGCGGGTTTCGGTCGTCAGCAGCGACCGGCCCGGCCCGTACGGCTGGACGACGAAGTTCAGCGCAACCTTGCCGTAGCCGGGCTCCTCGAACCCGGTGAACTCGCCCGGCTCGAACCGCCGGAACTCCAGCTGCGTCGCCGTCATGAACTTGCCGATCATGCCGACCACGAACTCCGCGCCCGGCCGCTCGTCGAGCAGTACGAACGCCGCCTGGTACTCCTCGGCGGGCAGGGATTCCGGTGGCGGTTCGGTGTCGCCGCGGATCCGGTCGGCGATCGCGGCCGGAAGAGCGCGGACCCGGCCGAGCACCCGCAGCAGGGGAACGGCCTGTGCGACCTTGTCCGGGTCCAGGTCGCGGACCGCGCGATAGGCCGCGTCCGGCGGCGCCTCGACGACTACGGCGTCCAGCTGGTGCGCCTCGTATTCGGGCAGGTACTCGTCGATCAGGAGTTTTTCGGTCATGCCGCCAAGCGTTCTGCGGCGGCGCGCACGGCATAAGGGGCCTTCGGCACCAACCGAAGGCCCCTCGGCCTCAGGCGAGCAGCGCGCCCAGCGGCAGGATGATCGCGATCGCGACCACCGAGATCACCGTCTCCATGATCGACCAGCTCCGGATGGTCTGGCCGACGGACAACCCGAAGTACTCCTTGACCAGCCAGAACCCGGCGTCGTTGACGTGCGAGAAGAACAGCGAGCCCGCGCCGATCGCGAGCACCAGCAGCGCCGCCTCGGTGGGCGACATCGTCGCCGCCAGGCCGGACACCAGCCCGGCCGCGGACACCGTCGCCACGGTCGCCGAGCCCGTCGCGAGCCGGATCAGCACCGCGACCAGCCAGCCGAGCAGCAGCGCCGGGATGTTGGCGCCCTCGGCGAGCTGCGTGACGACGTTGCCGACGCCCGCGTCGACGAGGATCTGCTTGAACCCGCCGCCCGCGGCGACGATCAGGATGATCCCGGCGATCGGGCCGAGCGACTCGCCGACCGTCGAAGCCAGCCGGTCGCGGGTGAACCCGGCGGCGCGGCCGAGCGTGAACATGCCCAGCAGCACCGCGGCGAGCAGCGCGATCAGCGGGTCACCGACGAAGTCCAGCACCCGGCGGACCGGGTTGCCGCTGTCGGCGACGATGTCCGCGATCGCCTTGCCCAGCATCAGGACCACCGGCAGCAGCACGGTCACCAGCGTCGCGGTGAAGCTCGGCCGCCGCCGCTCGTCCTCGCTCCCGCCCGCGGACGGGATCAGGTGTTCCGGCGCCCGCGCCTCGGGCACCCAGCGCGCGGCGAGCTTGCCGAACAGCGGGCCCGCGATGATCACCGTCGGGATCGCGACCAGCAGGCCGAGGCCGAGCACGATGCCGACGCTCGCGTTCAGCGCGCCGGCCGCGGCGAGCGGGCCGGGGTGCGGCGGCACCAGGCCGTGCAGCACGGAAAGCCCGGCCAGCGCGGGGATCCCGACCAGCATCAGCGGTTTGCCGCTGCGCTTGGCGACCAGCAGCACGACCGGGATGAGCATGACCAGGCCGATCTCGAAGAACATCGGCAGCCCGATCAGGGCGGCGACCAGCGCCATCGCCCACGGCAGCGCCTTCGACGACGTGCGGGACAGGATCGTGTCGACGATCTGTTCCGCCCCACCGGAATCGGCCAGCAGCTTGCCGAGCATCGCGCCCAGCGCGATCAGCAGGCCGACCGACGCGACGGTCGAGCCCACCCCACTGGAAAAGCTCTTGATGACTTTGTCGACCGGCAGTCCGCCCAGCAGGCCGACGACCACCGATCCGATGATCAGCGACAGGAAGGCGTGCATGCGGGCCTTGCTGATCAGCACCACGATCACGGCGATGCCGATCAGGGTCGCGACGACCAGCCGGGTGTCGGTCCCGGTCCAGGCGGCGGCGAGAGTACTCACGGCTGCTCCTTTGCCAGCTCGGTGAGCGCGCGGTCCACGATCGCCGACGGGGGTTCGAGGATGTCGGCGATCAGGCCGCGCTCATCGGTTTCGAGGGGTTCGAGATCGGCGAGCTGGGAGTCCAGCAACGACACCGGCATGAAGTGCCCGGTGCGCCCCTGCATCCGCTCGGCAAGGACGTCCCGGGGGCCGTCGAGGTGCAGGAACCACACGTCCCCGCCGGTCCGCAGCACGTCGCGGTAGCGCCGCTTCAGCGCGGACGACGACACCACACCGCCTGTGGCCTGGTGCTCGGAGATCCACGCCGCGATGGCGTGCAGCCACGGCCACCGGTCTTCGTCGTCGAGCGGGTGGCCGGACGACATCTTCTCGATGTTCGCCGGCGGGTGGAAGGCGTCCGCTTCCGCGTATTCGACGCCGAGGCGCTCGGCCAACGCCGAACCCACCGTCGTCTTGCCCGAACCGGCGACACCCATCACGACGATGACCGTCATTGGCTTCGCTCCTCCGACCTCGCTGTCACTCGATCAGTGCAACGCAAAAGTACTACTTATTCAACCCACAAGTACTACTTAATCGAATCAGTGGTCTAGCGTCACCTGCGTGGCCGAGGGAATTCACGAGCGCATGCTCGACGCGGTGGGGACCGCGATCGCCTGCGGGAAGCTGCCGCCGGGCACGGTGCTGCGGCTGGAAGAGCTGCAGCAGAACCACGGCGCCTCGCGCACCGTGGCGCGTGAGGTCGTCCGCGCGCTCGAGGCGATGCGGCTGACCACGAGCAAGCGCCGCGTCGGCATCACGGTCCGGGACTGCGCCGACTGGAACCACTACGACCCCCGGTTGATCCGCTGGCAACTGGACGGCGAGCAGCGTCCCGTCGCCCTGCGCAACCTGATGGAGCTGCGGTGGGCGGTCGAGCCGAGCGCCGCGCGCTTCGCCGCGATCCGCGCGACCCCCGAGGAGCGCGGGCGGCTACGGGCACTGGGTGCCCGGCTGGAGGTCACCGCACACGCGCGGGACCTGCACACCTTCCTCGGGCACGACATCGCTTTTCACCACCTGGTGCTCGCCGCGTCGGGCAACCCGATGTTCACGCAGCTCTCGGCGGTCGTCGCGGAGGTGCTGACCGGGCGGACCGAGCACGGCCTGATGCCGCCGGAACCGCAGCCGGAGGCGGTCGCGCTGCACCTGGAGGTCGCCCGCGCCATCGACGAGGCAGACGCCGACCGGGCCGAGCGCGCGATGCGGGACATCATGGTCCAGGCGCGCGACGAGGTCGCCCAGCAGTTCGAGTAGCCTCACGGCGGATACCGACCTCGGGGGGAGCCACGAGTGAGTGCCGCACGGGCGATCGGACTGCTGCTGGGGGCGGCGGCGGACGGGGTGATCGGCGAGCCGAAGCGCGGACGGCCGGTCACCGTGTTCACCCGCGCCGTCCGGACCGTCGACGCGAGCCTGCCCCAGCACCGCCTGGCCGGCGTCGCCTTCGCCGGCGGGCTGGCCGGCTCGGCCGTGGTGGCCGGGGTGCTGGCGGAGCGGTCGCTGCGGCGCAGCCCGGTCCTGCAGGCGCTCGGCACGGCCGTCGCGACGTGGGCCGTGCTCGGCGGCGCCGGTCTCGCGGCCGACGGCACCGAACTGGCCCGCGACCTCGAAGAGGGCGAACTCGACGCGGCCCGCGAGACGTTGTCCGAACTGGACAGCAGGCAGACCGGCGGGCTGAACGTCGTCGGCCTGTCCCGTGCGGCGGTGGAGTCGGTCGCGCAACACACCGCGGACGCCGTCGTCGGCCCGCTGTTCTGGGGCGCGGTCGCCGGAATGCCCGGCCTGCTCGCCGCGCGGACCGTGTCGGTGCTGCGGACCGTTGGCGACCCGACCCGTCCGGCGGGGTGGTTCGCGCGGCGCCTGGACGACCTGGTCAACCTGCTGCCGACCCGGTTCGCGGCCGCGCTGACGGTGTCGAGCGCGCCGGTGGTCGGCGGCTCGGCGGCCGGGGCGTGGCGCGCGTGGCGGCGGGACACGGCGGCCCACCCGAGCCCGAACGCCGGCCGGATGGAGGCGGCGTTCGCGGGGGCGCTGGAGATCCGCCTCGGTGGCCGCACGGTCTACCCGCACGGCGTCGAGGAACTGCCGGTACTGGGCGACGGCCGGAACCCGGACGCCGGGCACGTGACGCGCGCGGTCGAGTTGTCGCGGGTGGTGGGGTGGCTGGCCGGGGTCAGTTCCGCTGTGCTGGCTGCTCTGTTCGGTCTTCGCCGCCGGTCTCGTTGACCTCGTCTTCGGCCAGGATTTCGGCGACCGACTTGCGCTTGCGCTTGTTCTTTTCGGCCATCTCGTTGAGCACACCGCCGGGCTTCAGCTCGCGGACCGTGAAGTACACCAGGCCCGCGATGGCCATGACCCCGAACGCGATCCACTGCAGCGCGTAGGAGAAGAACGGGCCCGCGTCGGTCTGGGGCAGCGGCAGCGCGTTGAGCACGCCCGGCTGGTCGGAGTCGAGCTGGAAGTAGCCGCTGCGGATGTCCAGGCCGCTCGACCGCGCCACCACGCGGGAGTCGACGCTGTAGCTCTGCAGCTTGCCGTGGGTGGAGGCGTCGGCGAAGGCGTCGCGGTTCTTCGGGTCGTTCTCGTCCTCCCGGATCCGCGCGACGATCGTCACGGTGCCCGCCGGGGGTGCGGCGTAGGGCGGGACCTCGGTGCGGGAGTCCGGCTGGAGGTAGCCCCGGTCGACGAGGACGACCTGGCCGTCGGCGGCGCGGAACGGGGTGAGCACCTCGAACGCGGGCTGCCCCTGAACGGTCCGCAGGCGGGCCACGACCTCGTGTTCCGGCAGGTAGGAGCCGGTGATCTCGACGCGGGTCCACTCGGTGTTCGCGTCGGGGACGGCGCCGGGCGGGAGAACGTCGTTCAACGGACGCGGGTCGGCGGTGAGGGAGGCCTCGATGGCCCTGTTCTGGGCTTCGCGCTCGTCGTTGCGGGAGAACTGCCACGGGGACAGCAGCGTGAAGCAGGCGAACGCGAACGCGAGCACACCCACCACGAGGGCGAGCCAGCTCGGCCGGAGGAGGAACTTCAGCCGCACACCCCTACGGTAGGCCGTCCCCGGTGGGGGCTGTGTGGGGAGGTCAGCGCAGCGTGTGGCAGGTGACATCGGTCGCGTCCCGCGTGGCTCGCCTTGCCCGCGCCAGCACGCGGCCTACGGTCCCTAGATCGGCACGCCGGGCGTGCCCCTTCTCAGTCGCGCCTCCGGCCTTGGTCCCTCACCGCCCGCGCGCGCACGTGCACGCCACTCCTCACACTGCGCTGCCGCGCTCCCGCGCGCACCTCACGCTCCCGCGCTCCGCGGCGCGCTCCCGCCTCAGCGCGCCAGCGCCGCCTCCGCCGCGCGCAGCGCCTGCCGCGCGTAGCCGGCCCCGAACACCGCCGCGTGCATGAGCAGCGGGAACAGCTGGTGCAGCTCCACGCGGTCCCGCCAGCCGTCGGCGAGTGGGGCGTCCAGGTCTTTCGCCGCTTCCTCGTACGCGCCCAGGATGTGCTCCAGCAGCGGCGTGCCGAACAGCCGCAGCATCGCCAGGTCCGTCTCGCGGTGCCCGCCGTGCGCCGCCGGGTCGATCAGCCACACCGCGCCTTTCCCCCAGTGCACGTTGCCGCTCCACGCGTCGCCGTGTACACGCGATGGGGGTTCGGCCGGGCCGCCCAGCTCGGGCAGCCGCGCGCACAACCGCTCGAACACCTCCGCCTGCCCCGCGTCGTACAGGCCCTGGTCCACGCACATCCGCACGTACGGCAGCACGCGGTGCGAACCGTAGAACGTCGCCCAGTCCGGGCACTCCTCGTTGCGCATCGGGGCGAGGCCCATCCACGCGTCGGCCGGTCCGCCGGGCGGCGGCGAACCGTACGCGGGCGCGCCCCGCAGGTGCAGCCGCGCCAGGCCGCGCCCGAACGCTTCCGCCGCGGCGGTCTCGGGGTACGTCGGCGGCACGTACTCCATGACGATCCACTCGTCGTCGTGCGCGTGGACCCGCGGCACCGGCACGTCCCCGTGCTCACCGAGCCACCGCAGCCCGGCGGCTTCGGCGTCGGTCGCGCCGGGGCCGCTGCCCTGCTTCGCGACCAGCACACCCCGCCCCTCGGCGGTCACCAGGCACACCGCGCCACCGCTGCGGCGCACCCCGGTGACCGGAACTCCCAGCAGCCGTTCGACGGCTTCGCGAACGCTCATGTCCAGCACCTTTTCGTCTGCCCGCCGCCACGGTAACCGCGTGCGGCCGCGACCGCATGAGCGCAGCTCAGAGCTGCGCCTTCGCCCAGTCCAGCAGCGCGGGAACGGTCCGTTCGACCATCGCGAGGACCTCGTCGAACCCGTCGTCGCCGCCGTAGTACGGGTCCGGCACCTCCGCACCCTCCGGCGCCTCCGGGTCGAACGACCGCAGCAACCGCACGCGCGAGGGGTCGTCCACCAGCCGCCGCAGTTCCCGCAGGTGGCCCCGGTCGGCGGCGAGCAGCAGGTCGGCGGACAGGTGGTCGCTGTCGACCTGCGCGGCCACGTGCTTGCCGGTGTAGCCGTGCTCGCGCAGTGTCTCGCGGGCACGCGGATCGGCCGGTTCGCCGACGTGCCACGGCCCGGTGCCGGCGCTGGTGACGCGCACCCGGTCGGCCAGCCCGGCGCGCTCCAGGTGCGCCCGGAAGACGATGGCCGCCATGGGGGAGCGGCAGATGTTGCCGGAACAGACGAAGCAGATGTGCAGGCTCGGCTCGGTCACACCCCGCAGTCTGCCCCACGCCGCATGCGAAGATCCCCCCATGCCCGCCCTCGCCGAAGTGATCGCCGCACTGGAGGACGCCTACCCGCCCGCGCTCGCGGAGAGCTGGGACGCGGTCGGCCTGGTCTGCGGCGACCCCGCCGAGCCGGTCACCGACGTCCTGATCTGCGTCGACCCGGTCGCGGCCACCATCGACGAGGCCATCGAGACCGGGGTCCAGCTGGTCGTCGCGCACCACCCGCTGCTGCTGCGCGGCGTGCACGGCGTGCCTGCCGACACCCCGAAGGGCGCGCTGGTGCACCGCCTCATCCGCGCCGGCATCGCCTTGTACTGCGCGCACACGAACGCCGACTCCGCGAACCCCGGCGTGTCCGACGCACTGGCCGAGGCCATCGGGCTGCGGGTGCTCCGACCGCTCGACCCGCACCCGGACGGCTCCACCGGCCTCGGCCGCATCGGCGAGCTGCCCGAGCCGGAGCCGTTCGCCGCGTTCGTGCGTCGGGTGGCCGGCGCCCTGCCCGCCACTGAGCCGGGCGTGCTCGGGGCGGGCGACCCGGACCGTCTGATTAGGACGGTGGCGGTGTCCGGCGGGGCCGGGGACAGCTTCCTCGGCGCCGCGACCGCGGCCGGCGTGGACGCCTACGTCACCGCCGACCTGCGGCACCACCCCGCCGGCGAGCACCTGGAAACCGGCGCGGACGCGCCCGCACTGGTCGGCCTGACCCACTGGGCCAGCGAGTGGCCGTGGTGCGGTCAAGCCTCGGCCGTCCTGCGGGACGCCTTTGCGGGTAACGTCAACGTTCACGTGTCCGCGCGCCGAACCGATCCGTGGACCATCCGTGCGTAATCCGAGGGAGTACCAGTGAAGGCAGAGCCAGCCGTCCAGCGTCAGCTGCTCGAGCTCGCGAAAGTGGATGCCGAGCTGTCCCGGGTCGAGCACCGCCGCCGGACCATGCCCGAGCTCGCCGAGATCGAGGGCATCCAGAAGACCCTGCGCGAGCTGCGCGACACGGCGATCCGGCACGAGACCGCCGCCTCCGACCTGGACCGCGAGATCGCCCGCCAGGAGAAGGAGATCGAGTCCGTCCGCGCCCGCGAGGACCGCGACCGCAAGCTGATCGACGGCGGCACCCTGCCCGCCAAGCAGGTCGCGGACCTGCAGCACGAGCTGGAGACCCTGGCCCGGCGCCAGAGCGCGCTCGAGGACGACCTGCTGGAGCTGATGGAGCGCCGCGAAGCGCTCGGCCTGGACGTGCAGCGCACCGGGGCCGAGGTCGACAAGACCGAGCAGGCGCTGGCCGACGTCGAGGGCCGCCGCGACGAGACGCTCAAGGACCTGGACACCACGAAGGCCCGCCGCGAGGAGGACCGCGCGAAGCTGGTGCCGCGGTTCCCGGAGGGGCTGCTGAAGCTGTACGAGCGGGTCCGCGCGCACAAGGGCATCGGCGCCGCGCTGGTGCGGGCGCGCAAGTGCCTGGCCTGCAACATGGAGTTCGACCGCAACACGGTGTCCGAGCTCAAGGCGGCGGCCGAGGACGAGGTCGTGCAGTGCGAGAACTGCGGCGCGATCCTGGTGCGGACGGTGGAGTCGGGCCTGTGAGGGTGGTCGTCGAGGCCGACGGCGGTTCGCGGGGCAACCCCGGGCCGGCCGGGTACGGGGCGGTCGTGCGCGACGCAGAGACGGGCGCGGTCCTGGCCGAGCGCCAGGAGGGGCTCGGGGTGGCGACGAACAACTTCGCCGAGTACTCGGGCCTGATCGCCGGGCTCCGGGCGGCGGCCGAGGCGGGCGCCACCGAGGTCGACGTCCGGATGGACTCGAAGCTGGTGGTCGAGCAGATGTCCGGCCGCTGGAAGATCAAGCACGAGGCGCTGAAGCCGCTCGCCGAGCAGGCGCGCGAGCTGGCCGCCGGCTTCGCGGCGGTGCGCTACGAGTGGATCCCGCGCGCCGAGAACGCGCACGCCGACCGGCTCGCCAACGAGGCGATGGACACCCAGGCGGGCAAGGGCGCGGGCCCGGAGCGCACGACGCCGCAGAAGTGGACCGGCGCGCAGGGCACACCGACGCGGATGATGCTGCTGCGGCACGGGCAGACCGCGATGTCGGTCGACCGCCGGTACTCGGGACGCGGCGACGTGCCGCTGACCGAGCACGGCCTGCAGCAGGCCGCCGCGGCCGCCAAGCGCCTCGCCGCGTTGTCCGACCTCGGCACGGACACCGCGATCGTGGCGTCCCCGCTGACCAGGGCGAAGCAGACGGCCCAGTCGGTCGCCGACGCGCTCGGCGCCCGGGTGGAGACCCACCCCGGCCTGCTGGAGACCGACTTCGGCGAGTGGGAGGGGCTGACCTTCACGGAGGCCGCCCAGCGCGATCCCGAGCTGCACGGCCGCTGGCTGCGCGACCCGTCGGTGCCCGCGCCGGGCGGGGAGAGCTTCGACGCGGTGCACCAGCGGGTCCGCCGCACGCGGGACGAGCTGGTCGAGAGCCACGCCGGCCGGACGATCATCGTGGTCAGCCACGTCACCCCGATCAAGTCCCTGCTGCGGCTCGGCCTGGACGCCGGCCCGTCGCTGCTGTTCCGGCTGCACCTGGACCTGGCGTCGCTGTCGATCGTGGAGTTCTACCCGGACGGCAACGCGTCGGTGCGCCTGGTCAACGACATCTCGCACCTGGCCTGAGCCTCATGGCAAGGCGGGCGCCGAGGCCCGCAGACGCGCGGCGTCCCGGCCGGGTGGCGCGCCGAACAGGCGGCGGTACTCCCGGCTGAACTGCGACGGGCTGTCGTAGCCGACGAGGTGCCCGACACCGGCGACGTCGTCCGGCCGGGCCAGCAGCAGTGACCGCGCCTCCTGCAGCCGGATCCGCTTCTGGAACTGCAGCGGGCTCATCGCGGTGACCGCGCGGAAGTGCCGGTGGAACGCCGATGCGCTCAGCCCGCACAGCCGCGCGAGCTCCGCGATCCTGATCGGCTCGGCGTAGTTCTCCCTGATCCGGGCGATGGCGCGGCCGACCAGGCTCAGGCTGCTGTCGGCAAGGCCGATCTGGCGCAGCGTCGCCCCGCACGGGCCGGTGAGCAGGCGCCAGAGGATCTCCCGCTCGATGAGCGGGGCGAGCACGGGCACGTCGGCGGGCCGGTCGAGCAGCCGCAGCAGCCGGGTCACGGCGTCGAGCAGGTCGGCGTCGGCGTCCCCGGTGGCGATGGCGGGGCCGGCCGGGGTGCGCGGGGCGGGCGCCTCCAGCAGCAGCGGCGCGATCGCGGACGGCCGCAGCACCAGTCCGGCACCCAGCGACGGCGCCGCCAGGAACCGGCCGGTGACCGGCAGCGCGGCGGTGACCAGGAGGAACTGGCCCGCCCGGTACTCGAACACCCGGTCGCCGAGCAGCAGCCGTTTGCCGCCCTGGGCCATCAACACCAGCAGCGGTTCGGTGAGCGAGTGCTCCGGCTCGGTGTCGTCCACCCGGGACAGCAGCAGGCCGTCGACCGGCGTCCGCAGGTCCGGGCGGGCGTGGGCCGCGATGAGGTCGCGGATCTCGTTGAGCACCTCTCGACGGAACCACCCGGGGCCGAGGAAGCACAAGCCCGATCCGGGCGGAGCCGAGAGGATCGTGCAAGAGGCAGCGCGGATCGGTCTACCTCGAAACACCTCGCGCGGGCTTCGATGGGAGGACCATCCGGACCGACACGAGGAGCACCTCCCATGCCGCTCGACCACTACGTCACCCTGGGCCGATCCGGCCTGCGGGTCAGCCCGTACGCCCTCGGCGCGATGACCTTCGGCGACGATCCCGGCGGCGCCGGGTGCGGCGTCGAGGAGTCGGAGAAGATCCTGGCGACCTACCTCGACCGCGGCGGGAACTTCGTGGACACCGCGAACTTCTACACGAACGGGCATTCCGAGAAGATCCTCGGCGACTGGTTCGCCGCCCACCCGGGACGCCGCGACCGCGTGGTGCTGGCGACCAAGTTCTTCACCAACATGCACCCAGGCGACCCGAACGGCGGCGGTGCCGGACGGCGGTCGGTCATCGCCCAGCTCGACGAGTCGCTGCGCCGCCTGCGCACCGATCACGTGGACCTGTACTGGCTGCACAACTGGGACCGCAGCACCCCGATCGAGGAGACGCTGCGGGCCCTCGACGACCTGGTCCGGGCCGGCAAGGTCCGCTACATCGGCTTCTCCAACACGCCCGCCTGGGTCACCGCGCAGGCGCAGACCGCGGCGCTGCTGCGCGGCTGGACGCCGTTGATCGCGTTGCAGGTCGAGTACTCGTTGCTGGCGCGCACGGTCGAGGGCGAGATCGCGCCGCTGGCCGCCGACCAGGGCCTCGGGCTGGTCGCGTGGAGCCCGCTGAAGAACGGTTTCCTGTCCGGCAAGTACCGCCGCGGCGCCGCACCGGCCGATTCCGCCCGGGCGGCGTTCGTCGGCGGTCCCGCCGAGTCCGACTACGCGGTGATCGAGGCGGTCGCCGCGATCGCCGAGGAACTGGGCACGACGTCCGCAGCGGTGTCGCTGGCATGGCTGCGGGCGCGGGGAGTGGTGCCGATCCTGGGCGCCCGGCGCCTCGGGCACCTGGAGGACAACCTCGACGAGGTCACCTTGCCGCCGGAGCACGTGCGCACCCTGGACGAGGTGTCGGCCCCGGAGCTGGACTACCCGGCCCCGATGCACGGCGAGCAGCGGGCGATGCTCCAGTTCGCCGGCACCACGGTCGACGGAGAGCCCTCGAGGGTGTACCCACCGCTGGCCGCCGGCACGGTGCGCTACTGACGATGGGGGCGGCGATTTCGCTCTCGTGCCTAGAGCACCAGCCACAGCGCGACGGTCGCCGCCGCGAGGCTCACTGGCACCGTTGCCAGCCCGAGTCGCGTGAACTCGCCGAGCGGTGGGGCGTCCCGGCCGAGGACGCGGCGCCACAGCAGCGTCGCGAGCGAGCCGAGGTACGTGGCGTTCGGCCCGATGTTCACGCCCAGCAGCACGGCGAGCAGCACCCCGGGCGCCGGGTGCGGGCCGAGCGCCGCCAGCAGGATCATCGTCGCCGGGAGGTTGTTCACCAGGTTGGCCAGCGCGGCCGCCACGAAGGCCGCCAGCAGCAACCCGGGCAGGCTGGCCGTGTCCGGTAGCAACGCCCGCAGCGGGCCACCGAGCAGGTGGTCCGACACCGCCTGCACGACGATCGCGAGCCCGAGCACGAACAGGCTGAGCAGCGGGTTCGCCGCCACCACCAGCTGCCGCGGGCTGGTCTCGCGCCGCGCGAGCGCCCGCACGGCCAGCACGGCGGCGGCGATCGCGGCCACCCACCCCGGCGCGAGCCCGATCAGCGGCCCCGCCCCGAACCCGGCGAGCGTCAGCCCGATGACGACCAGCGCGAAGACCGGCGCGGCCCGGTCGACGGCGGGCGGCTTCGCGAACCCGGCCAGGTCGCGCCGGAAGAACCACCCGAAGACCGCCAGCTCGACGGCCACGGTGACCAGCCACGGCAGGGCCATCAGCGCGGCGAACCCGGTGAAGGTCAGCCCGGACGCCGCGAAGGCCAGCAGGTTGGTGAGGTTCGAGACGGGCAGCAGCGTGGACGCCGAGTTGGCCAGGTGCGCGCACGCGTAGACGTGCGGCTTGGGCGGCAGGTCGAGCGTCCGCGTGGTGGCCAGGACGACCGGCGTCAGCAGGACGACGGTCGCGTCGAGGCTCAGCACCGCGGTCGTGCCCGCCGCCGCGGCGAAGGTCAACGCCATCAGCCGTCGCGGCCTGCCGTGGGAGGCAGTGGCCAGCCGGGCGCCGAGCCACCGGAACACGCCCTCGCGGTCGGCGAGGTCGGCCAGCACGAGGATCGCCGCGAGGAACCCGAGCGTCGGCGCCATCGCGGTGACCTGCGCCAGCGCTTCACCGGGCGAGACCAGCCCGACGGCGAGCACGACGAGCGCGGCAGGCACGGCGACCAGCGCCTCCGGCAAGCCGCGCGGGCGCGCCATGGCGAACCCGAGAACGGCGGCCAGCGCCCCGAGACTCCCGACCGCCGCGACCACGCCCCAACGCTAGCTGCCCCGCTCACGGGTGAAGGCCACCCCCGCGCCCGAGCGCTGCGGGGGTGGCCTTCCGGCAACAGGTGGCTACGTGTACCAGGTCGGCTCGGGGAGGCGGCCGTTCAGCGCGTAGTCGCCGACCTCCCGCCGCTTGTACGGCAGCGGGTCGTGCAGCGAGTGCGTGCGCAGGTTCCGCCAGAACCGGTCCAGCCCGTACTTCGTGGCGCTCGCCCGCGCGCCGGTCAGCTCGAAGATCTTCGTGCCGATCTCCAGCCCGGTGTCGACGATCCGCTGCTTGGCCGCGGCGATCAGCACCGCCACCTCGCCGCGCGCCTCGGGCGTCAGCTCCTCCCGCGGCGCGTGCAGGAGCGGCGAGATCGCCGCCCCGGCCCGGTCCACCAGTGCTTCCGCCGCCCACAGCTTGGCCTGCAGGTCGCCGTAGCCCTCCAGCACGTACCACTCCTCGGTGGCCGAGGCCTTGTCGTCCCCGCCGTAGGGCCAGGCGCGGGTCCGCTCCCGCGTGTAGGCCAGCGCCGACTCCAGCGCGCCCTGCGCGATGCCGAGGTAGAAATTGGTGAACACCAGCTGGATCGTCGGCACGTTCAGCGTGTTGTAGACGAGCGGCTGGAATTTCCGGTCCACGTATCCGGCGGCATCCGACCACGGCACGCGCACGTCGGAAATGGTCACGCTGCCCGATTCGGTGAGCCGCTGCCCGATGTTGTCCCAGTCGTCGTGGAACACGATTCCCGGCTGTTTCGACGGCACGATCGCGAAGACGTGCTCGTCGGTCCCTTCCAGGACGCCCTCCAGCACGGTCAGGTCCGACACCTTGCTGCCGGTGGAGAACGACTTGTGCCCGTGGTAGACGAGCTCGTCGCCATCCTGGGTGATCTTCAGGTCCGAGTCGCGCGGGTTGACCGCGCCGCCGAAGAAGAAGTTGTTCTTCGTGTACAGCTCCTCGACCGCGGCGATCTGCGCGTCGGTGCCGACCAGGCGCGCCGCCCACGCCCACAGGTAGTGGTAGCCGAGCAGCTGGCCGATCGAGCCGTCCGCCTTGGCGATCTCCCGGATCACGTGGTAGGCGGTCTCCCAGGTCTGCCCGCCGCCGCCGTGCTCGGCGGGCCCGAGCAGGGTGACCAGGCCGTTGTCCTTGAGCAGCCGGACCTCGGCGTCGGGCGTCTCGTTCGCGCGGTCGCGCTCGACGGCGTCGACCGCCAGCTGGGCGGCGACCTCACGGGCGCGGGCGATCCAGTCGGTCACGAGAAGCTCCCTACGGGCTCGGGGGTGGCGGCGGTGGCGTCGAGTTCCTTTTCGAGCTCGCGGATGATCGGCAGCACTTCGCGGCCGAAGTACTCGACGTCCTCGTGGTAGTGCAGGAAACCGAGCAGCAGCAGGTCCGCCCCGCGCCGCTTGTACTCCACCGCCCGGCGCGCGATCTGCTCCGGCGTGCCGATGAGCCCGGTGCGGAACCCGTCGTTGTACTGAACCAGGTCGGCGAACTCGGAGTCCGCCCACATGCCCTTCTTGTCCGATGTCGACCGCCCGGCCTGCTGGACCGCGGACCGGAAGCCCTCGACGGCCTGGACATCGGCGTTGTCCACGATCTCCCGCAGCACGTCGCGCGCCTCGGCCTCGGTGTCCCTGGCGATCACGAACCCGTTGAGCCCGAAGCGGACGTGGTGGTCGTGCTCCGCGGCGTACCCGCGGACCTCCGCGACCTGCTCGCTGAAGCCGTCGAAGTCCTTGCCGTTGCTGAAGTACCAGTCCGACACGCGGCCGGCCAGCTTGCGGGCCGCGGTCGAGTTGCCGCCCTGGAACACCTCCGGGTGCGGGCGGTCCGGTGTGGACAGCGGTTTGGGTTTGATGTCGAAGTCGTGGATGCGGTAGAAGTCGCCGCGGAACTCGGCCGAGTCGTTCGTCCACAGTTCCTTGAGGACGCGGATGAACTCCTCGGACCGCCGGTAGCGTTCGTCGTGCTCCAGCCACGGCTCGCCGAGGCCGGTGAACTCGTCCTTGAACCAGCCGCTGACCACGTTGACCGCGGCCCGGCCGCCGGACAGCACGTCCGCGCTGGCCACGAACTTCGCCAGCACGCCGGGGTGCCACAGTCCGGGGTGGACGGCCGCGATGACCTTGAGCCGCTGGGTCGCCAGCAGCAGCGCCAGGCTGAACCCGGTGGACTCGTGCTGGTAGGCGGCGCCATAGCTGGCGGTGTAGCGGACCTGGGTCAGCGCGTACTCGAATCCGTTGTTCTCGGCGAGCACGGCGAGTTCGCGGTTGTAGTCGTAACCCCAGTCGGTGCGTTGTTCGATGCGGCTGGTGACCAGTCCGCCACTGACGTTGGGCACCCAATAGGCGAATTTGAGTGGTGCGGGCATGAAGGCTCCACGGAAATGGTTTCGGGAATTGTGCGTCGACGGCCGCGCGATCTGATTCCGAGTAAAGCGGCGGGCACGGGGAGGGGCAACCGACGTCCACGGCGTGGGAACGGTTACCCTGAGTGGGCGGACGAGTTGGCCGGGCGGTCGCGAGGGGTCACTCCCTCGAGGAAAGTCCGGACTCCGCAGGGCAGGGTGGTTGCTAACCGCAACCCGGGGCGACCCGCGGGACAGTGCCACAGAAAACAGACCGCCCCGGCTTCACCGCCGGGGTAAGGGTGAAACGGTGGTGTAAGAGACCACCAGCACCCCGGGTGACCGGGGTGGCTAGGTAAACCCCACCCGGAGCAAGGCCAAGAGGGCGCCGCGAGGCGCCTGCGCAGGCGATCGAGGGCGGCCCGTCCGATGCCTGCGGGTAGGCCGCTCGAGCCTGCCGGCAACGGCAGGCCTAGATGGATGGCCGCCGCCGCGGTTCCGGCCGCGGAACAGGATCCGGCTTACAGGCCAACTCGTCCGCCCCTTTCCCACAGGCCCGCCGGTGGCCTACGGTCGGGCTCGTGGATCACGCAGAAGCCCGCGACGTCGCGTTCCGGTGCCACCGGGTGCTCGAACCGCTGCACTCGTTCGTCTACTTCGCCCCCGAGGCGGAGCAGGCGCTGACCGCGGCCGGGCTGCGGCCGGGCCGGATGTGCTACTTCGCGAGCCGGGCCGCGCCGATGGGCCCGGTCGGCCCGGGCGTCGTCGCGGCCACCTTCTACAACTTCAACCCGGAGCTGGTCGCCAGGCACATCCCGCGGGCGTGGACGCTCGCCGCGCCGGCGGAGATCCTGGCGGCGCGGCTCGCCGCGGCCGACGGCGGGTTGCGCCGCGTGCTGGGCGAGGACCTGATCACCTCGCCGCGGCTCGCGGAGGCGGCGGAGCTGGCGCGCTCGGCGGCGTCGGTGTTGAGCCCGGAGGGGCGCCCGTTGTACGCCGGGCACGCGGAGCTGGAGTGGCCGTCGTCGCCGCACCTGGTCCTCTGGCACGCGGCGACGCTGCTGCGGGAGTACCGCGGCGACGGGCACATCGCGGCGCTGGTCGGGCACGGGCTGAGCGGGCTGGCCGCGCTGATCACCTACACGGCGACGGGGAAGGGCTTCCTGGAGCCGGTGGCCAAGGCGACGCGCGGCTGGTCCGACGAGCAGTGGGCCGCGGGCGTCGAGGAACTGCGCGAGCAGGGCCTGCTGGACGCCGACGGCCGGCTCACCTCGGAGGGCACCGTGCTGCGGCAGAGCCTCGAAGAGCAGACGAACACCTCCGCGACGGCCCCGTGGCGCCACCTGGGCGCCGAGAAGGCCGCCCGGTTGCACGAGCTGGCCCGCGAACTCGCGCGGCACGCCGTCGCCCACGGAGCCTTCCCGGACGGAATCTTCGCGACGGCGCGGGCCTGACCCCGGTCTCGGCCGCGGCTGCCCGCGCTGAGGCCTGCCCAACGCGCGTCCACGTGACTCCGGGAGCCGGCGCTACGCCCGCACGACACCGTCCCGGGGTGCGCACAGTGGCCGGCCCCCTCGAACCCTGGAGACGGCCCCGGGTCCGCCCTGGGGCAATGCCCTGCCGCAGCAGGGCATTGCCCCAGCGCTGCCCGGATGGCATAGCACCTGACCCTGGTTCGAGCTACCGCTCGCCGACGATCCGCCGCCCTGAAATCTCACCTTCCGTGAGGAAGCAAGCGTTCGCGCTCGCCCTCCGTCACCACCACGCCGCCGGAAAGCGCTCCCCAACCGTCCGCCACCGCGGTTCAGATCCCGATCACCCGCTGTTCACCGCGCCCTCCGGACCACCGCGTCCCATCGCGGCGCCCCAGGCAGTGAGCGCTTACACCTGAGTCCACCCGAAAGTGCGTACCGATCACGGATCGTGAGGGCAAAACGGGTCCACCTGGGCGCTCCGTGAGCGCGATCGCCGGATCGGATGATCGACTCGCCCGGAGAAGTCGTCACGCCCGGGTACGTGCCATGCGGCCGATTGGGGCATGCCACACTGTTGTCCGCGCCATCGAGGAGCGATACCGCGCACCCAGAGTGAAGCGTGACTGCGCCTGTGGGTGAGTCCCTACCCACACTAGGAAATCCGGGTGCAGGGGGTTAACCCTGAGCGGTCTTGCCACGATGATGGAGGGCGACGAGTTTAGGAGAAGTGGCCGTACTGTGCCTGGTGTGGATGGACTGCCGTTCGACAGAGAGCGCTTTGACCGTCACAGCTTGTGACGCCATGATGGGCTAGACAGACCGGACCGGACTTTCCGACCTCGTGGGCCTGCCCCGCGCCGACCCACCCGACACCCACACTCCTCGCACCTGGGAGTACGCGATGACCATGATGACACTTGTGCAGCAGCTGGCGCAGGGCGAGATCAGGACCCGTGGAGTCCAGCAGTGGCTCCTCGACAACATCATCCCCCTGGTCCTGCTCGCCGTCGCGCTGCTGCTGCTCTGGCTCGGTGGCGGCAAAGGCGACAACGCCGGAGTCATGCGCCGCCTGGCCGGTGTGGTGATCGCGCTCGCGATCGTCGGCCTCGCCGTGAGCGGGCTCGGCGTCAACGTCGGCGAGTGGATCGCCGGCTTGTTCACCAGCTGACGGCGCGGGGTAGCGCGCGTGCGGATTCGAACCGATGACGAGGTCTACCGGGTCGACGCGGTATGGCTCGGCCCGCCGAAGGCGACGTTCCCGTGGCGGGCCCGCTACGTGGCCTGGGGCGTCGGCATCCCGGTGTTCCTCGTCGTACTGGCGGTGGAGCGGCAGCTCGGCTTCGGGTTCGGCTTCTTCTCCACCGCGTGGGCGTTCGTCATCACGATCTTGATCACCCGGATGATCACCGCCAAGATCAGTCACGAGCGTCCGCTCGGAGCCGTCATGACGATGTGGCTGCGCGAGCTGCAGACGCCCCGCGAGAAGACCTCCGGAGAGGGCGGTGCGGTCACGGCCACGAAGATCCGCGTGCGGAACCAGCGGCCGCTGCCCAAGCACAAACGGCACCTCGCTCCGGCGGGGTCGCATCCTCACCACCAGCCAGCACGACCGCGTGGCGCGCGCACTTCGGCGCCACGGTAGGAGGTAGGGGTTGTTCGGAAGCGGCGGACGCCGGAAGGCCGGGAAGTCCGACCCGAGCGGGGCTGCGCAGTGGCCGCCGCAGCCGGGTCGCGCCCCCGGCAAGCAGGGCCGCCGGCTCCCCGGTGAGCAGGCGATTCCCACCTATACCCCGTCGATCTCCCTGCGAACCATCGACGGGCACCTGGTGCGCACCGAGAACGAGGTCTACGCCTGGTACCGGCTGGCGCCGCAGCGGTGGTCGTTCCGGTCGGACTCGCAGCGGCGCGACCTGATCGCCGCGATCGCGGGCCAGTACGCCGAGCTGCAGGGCCGCTGGCTGCACCTGCGCGTCACCACCCGCCCGTACCCGATCCGGATGTGGGCCGAGGCGCACGTCCACAACGCCATCCGCCGGCCGCCGGACGTGCCCGGCGCGCTGTCGTTCGACGACTACCTGATCGGCGAGCAGCAGCAGCTCCTCGGCCGGTCGATGGCCGAAAAAGAGGTCTACATCGGGGTGCAGGTGCAGACCAGGCGGGTCGTCGACCGCGCGGTCGAGCGCGCCGCCCCGCTGCTGCGCCGCATCCTGCCCGAGGCCGTCGACGCCGAGCTGGCCGCGCTGGACTCCGAGGTCGAGCACCTGGACCAGGTGATCGGATCGTCCGGCCTGGAGGGCCGCCCGGTGCACGCCGAGGAGATGTCCTGGCTGATGCACCGCTCGTGTTCGCTCGGCCTGCCCGCGCCCCGGCACCTGCCCGCCGTGCCCGGCGCGGCGTGGGAGCCGGAGGACCTGGCCAGCTTCACCGACGCGGCGGACTTCCACGCCGAGCCGTACGCGCCGACGCTCACCGTGCGTGGCCGCACCGGGTCGAACGCCGGGGTGCAGCGGCACCTCGCGGTGCTGACCGTCGGCCAGATGCACGGCCTGCAGATCCCCGAGGTCGACGACCCGTGGGTGCAGCACGCGGACCGGCTGCCCGCCTCGGTGGAGTGGTCGGCCCGCATTTACGTGCGCCGCCCCGAGGAGGTGGCCGGCGAGCTGCAGCGCCAGATGAACAAGGTGCGCTCGCAGGTCAAGCACTACACCGACGAGCACGAGCTGGAGCCGCCGCAGTCGCTGGCGCGGCAGGCGACCCGCGTGCTGGAGATCGACGACGAGATGACGTCGGGCTTCACCGCGCTCGCCACGCGCGTGCGGTCGTGGTGGCGGCTGGCGGTGTCCGGCGACAGCGAGCGCGAGGCGCTGCGGCTGGCCCAGCAGCTGCTCGACCTGTACAAGCCGAAGATCGCGATCGAGCACCCGGAGGCGCAGTACGCGCTGGCGCGGGAGTTCATCCCGGGCGAGCCGCTGTCCTCGTCGGCGTACATGCGCCGCGGTTCGGTGGTGTGGGCCGCGGCGGCGGTGCCGACGGCGACGGCCGAGGTCGGCGACCGGCGCGGCATCCTGCTCGGCGAGACGGTCACCGCCACCCGGCGCCCGGTCGCCTGGGACCCGTGGATGGCGCAGGAGATCCGGGACGGCTCCGGTCTGACCGCGATGGTCGCCGGTCTCGGTGGCGGCAAGTCGTTCCTCGGCGGCGGCATCGTCTACAAGACGTTGCGGGCCGGGGCGCACTGGACGCTGCTGGACCCGTCCGGTCCGCTGTCCCGGTTGTGCGACCTGCCGGAGATCCGGCCGTACGCGCGGCCCATCAACTTGCTGAATGCACAACCCGGCATCCTGAACCCGTACCGGGTGGTGGCCGAGCCGCTGCTCGAGCACTTCATGGACGAGGAGGACCCGGAGCGGGCGTGGCGGCGCGAGCGGGCGCTGGCCGGCGCGACCCGGCGGCGGCTCGTGCTGGACGTGCTCACCGGTGTGCTGCCGTACGAGGTCGCGCGGATGCCGCAGAGCCGGATCGTGCTGCTGCGGGCGGTGCGGGCCGTCGGCGGCCGGTACGACGCCGACCCCGGCCAGGTGATCGACGCGCTGCGCCGGGACTCCAGCGAGCACCACGAGCACGCGGTCGTGGTGGCGGACTTCCTGGACGAGATGCGCGAGCGCATGTCGCTGCTGATCCCCGAGAACGACGCCGACCCGTACTCGGAGACGCGGGACGACCGGCTGACGGTCCTGACGATGGCCGGGCTGACGCTGCCCAAGGACGGCGTCGGCCGCGAGCACTGGACCGACGCCGAGGCGCTCGGTGTCGAGATGCTGAACCTGGCGGCGTGGCTGACGCAGCGGTCGGTGTACGAGAAGCCGAAGGACCTGCGCAAGGGCGTGTGGATCGACGAGGCGTTCTTCCTGTCCGAGGTGCCGACCGGTCGGGTGCTGATGAACCGGTTCGCGCGTGACTCGCGGAAGTGGAACGTCCGGGTGCTGCTGTCCTCGCAGATCCCGGCGGACTTCCTGAAGATCCAGGGTTTCGTCGCGCTGCTCGACTCGGTGTTCGTCGGGCGCCTCGACGACGACGAGGCGCAGGCCGACGCGCTGCGGTTGTTGAAGGTGCCGGTCGGGGTCGGGTACGAGCAGGTGGTCGCGTCGCTGGGCAGGCGGCCCGGCGCGCAGCGCGGCCTGGAGCGCGACCGCGAGCCGAGGCAGTTCATCTTCGGCGACGGCGCCGGTGGCGTGGAGCGGATCCGGGTGGACTTCTCCGGGCCGCACCTGGCCCACCTGCGCGCGTCGCTGGACACGACGCCGGGCTCGAAGGACGCCCTGCCCGCGGACACGCACGCCCGGGACGCGGAGCCCCCGCGCGAGCAGCAGCACGTGGCGGCCCCGCCACCGGACGACGAGCTCGAGCCGGACCTGGAGCTGGCCGCCGAGCGCGATCTGGGGCTGACGGAGGAGCAGATCCTGGCCGAGGACGTGCCGGGCTCCGGGAGTTCCGGCGGTTCGGCGGGCGCGGCGGGCTCCGGTGGCTCCGGTGGCTCCGCCGAGGGCGAACGAGCCGGTGCGGGCAAGCGCGGCGGCTGGGACGCCGCATGACGCTCGTGACGATCCTGAGCGTGCTAGCGCTGGCCGGTGGCTGGCACGCGCTGCGAAGGGGCTTGAAGAACCGGGGCAGCCGGCGAAAGAGACCGTCCCGCTGGGCGGCCGTCGTGGCGGTCGCACTGCTGATGGGCTTCCAGACGACGGTGATGGCACCATCCGCCTCAGCAGCGGCCTGTGGCGACGCACCGATCCCGGAGCGACCGGGCTCGGGCCTCGTCGGCGCGCTGGACCCGCCACGCAGTCATGGAGAAGCGGGAAGCGCGTACTACGACTACAGCTACGCGGGCCTGGTCTGGTACGTCTACCAGACCGACTGCGGTCCGTTGTCGGGAATCACGAGTCCCAACACCACGATCGACACGTGGGCGGGCAACCAGGCCTTCAACATCGGCAAGAACATCGTCGGGGCGACCAACTCCCTGCACTACACCGTGCTCGAAGGCGGTCTGCTGAACCCGATCTACGGCGCTGTGAAGTCCGGGGCCGAAAAGGTCTACAACAACATCTACGCCCAGTTGTTCGGTCTCGTGGCGCTCCTGCTGGCGATCGTCATGTTCCGCAACATCTGGCGTGGCGACCTCGCGGCGGTCGGCAAACGCGGGCTCTACGCCCTCGCCGCGGTCTGGCTCGCGGCATCGTCGATGGCGATGCTCAGATATCTCGAACCGTTGGACGACGCGATCGTCAAGACGTCGACGAACATCCAGGCGGGGTTCATCGACGACTCGGAGAACCGGGTCATCTGGGAGGTCCTGCCGACCGACCTGCACAACCAAGTCATCTACAACAACTGGCTGCGGGGCGAGTTCGGAGCGCCGGACTCCCCGCAGGCGCAGCAGTTCGGCCGGCCGCTGCTCGATGCCCAGGCCTTCACGTGGACCCAGGTCCGCAACGGGGACGACGCGAACCAGAGCGTCGTGGACGCCAAGAAGGCGGCCTACAAGAACATCTCGACTCAGCTCGGTCCGGCGACGCCCTACTTCACCGGTGAAGGCGGCAGCCGCACCGGCTCCGGGTTCCTGGCGCTCGGCCAGAGCCTGGTCTACGCCTTGTTCCAGTTGCTGGCGAAGGCGTCCGTGTTGCTGGCGCAGGTACTGATCCGGCTCTTCGTGCTCACCGCGCCGCTGATCGGACTCGTCGCGCTCCTGCACCACGACCTGCTGCGCCGGGTAGCCCGGGTCCTCGGGGCGGTCGGCTTCAACCTGCTCGTCCTCTCCGTGCTCGCCGGTGTGCACGCCCTTCTCCTGCAGGCGATCTTCGCCGCGGGGAGCTCGCTGTCGATCCTCACCCAGATGGTCATGGCGGGCCTCGTGACCGTCCTGCTGTTCCTCGTCGGCAGGCCGGTTCGCCGCCTCTGGCAGATGGTCGAGATGTCCGTCGGCATGGTCGGGTCCTCCATTCCGGCCCCGAGCGGCGGCCTGTTCAGCCGCTTCCGGAAGAAGCAGGGGCCGACGCCGCAGGACGAGTTCTGGGAGAGCGTCCGCGAGGGCGAGGAGAGCGAGGTCGCCAGCCCGACCGGGTCGGCGGGCCGTGGGCGTCCCGAGGCGACCGTCTTCGCCACGGCCCAGCGTCTCGACGGCGCCGGCGCCATGGCCGCCCGCCCCGCCGCCGCCTGGTCCGGCGCGCCCTGGCCCGGCGGTGGGCCGGCGTTGCCCGGGCACCCCAGGCCGGGCCTGCCCGCCGGCGGTGGCCACCAGCCCGCGTACGCCGGTTACGCCCCGGAAGGCGCGGACCCGGACGCGTTCGTCTACTCCGCCCCGCCCGGCACCACCCGCCGCGCGGACGGCTGGATGCCGCCCGTCGCGCAGCGGCCCAGCCGCCGCGTCGACACCTCGCCCGTCTACGACCGCGGCTGGGACGAACCCGACCCTGTGGTCGTCCCGTCGCGCATCTCGCGGCCGGGCATGAGCGCCACCCCCGCCCAGCGGCCGGAACCGCGCCGCGCCGGGCGGGAACTCGTCGGCGGCAAGCCGGTCCACGTGCTGTACCGGCCTTCGCGCGGGCTCGAGGTGCGCGACGACTCCCGTGACACCGACCGGATCGTGCGGTGATGTAGATGCCGATCCGGACCAACCGCGGCCGCGCCGCCGTCTACCGCCGCATCTGGGGTTTCCCGCTGCGCTCGCCCGCCCACCTCGTCGGCACCGCCGTCGCGGTGATCGCGCTGATCGTGGCCATCGGCATCGTCGTGCCGCAGCTCCTGGGCAACCCGAACCGCTCCGGGCCGACGCCGGTCCGCATCCAGGACCCCGGCGCCAGCAGCAGCCCGACCAGCGCGGGCTCCTCGCCCGCCCCGATGTCGACCCGGCTCACCGCGCCCCTGCTGCAGCCGACCTCCGCCGCGCCGGACCCGGCGGCCCTGCAGACCGCGAAGCAGTGGGCCACCGCGTGGGCCACCCACCCGGCAGGCATGACCAACGCGCAGTGGCTGGAGGGCCTCCGTCCACTCACGACGGAGGAGTACCTGCCGGAGATGTCCACTGTGGACCCCGCGAACATCCCGGCCACCAGGGTCACCGGCGAACCCACCGTCACGAGGTCCTACACCAGTTCCGTCGAGGTGCTCGTGCCGACCGACGGCCCGCAGCTGTCGATCACCGTCGCGAAGACCCCGTCCGGCTGGCTCGTCACCGGCTACGACCAGGCGAGCTGACCCATGCGGCTGGGTGTCCTCGTCGGCGTTCTCGTCGCCGTTCTCTTCGCCGGGGTCGCGACCGTCGGTGTCGTGACGAAGGTCGTCAGCGACCAGCAGCAGGCCCAGATGCAGGCCGCCTACACCAACGTCAGCTGCGACGCGGCGATCGGCCCGAGCGTGCCGGGCACCGACCACGGCGCCGCGCAGGCCGCGAAGCTCAACGACGAGCAGCGCTACATCATCAGCCAGATCATCGAGATCGGCAAGCAGCGCGGCCTTTCCCCGCGCGCGTGGCAGATCGCGATCCAGGCCGGCATGACCGAGTCCGGCATGCGGAACCTGAACTACGGCGACCGCGACTCGCTGGGCATCTTCCAGATGCGCCCGTCGATGGGCTGGGGCACGCCAGCGCAGCTGCAGGACATCCCGTACCAGATCAACAAGTTCTACAACGTCCTGCTCACCGTGCCGGACTGGGACAAGCAGCGTCCCGGCGCGTCGGCGCAGGACGTGGAGCGGTCGGCGTTCCCCGAGCGCTACCACAAGTGGGAGCAGATGGCGGCCCACCTGGTGGAGAACCTGGGCCAGGTCGCGGACATGGTCGGCTGCGGTCAGAGCGCGGGCCTGGTGCTGCCGCCCAACAACGCCGCGGCCGCCGCGATCCAGTTCGCGCTGGGGGAGCAGGGCAAGCCGTACGTGTGGGGCGCGACCGGGCCGAACTCCTACGACTGCTCCGGACTGATGCTGCGCGCCTACGAGGCGGCGGGCATCACGCTCAGCCGGGTGTCGCGGGACCAGTACAAGAACGGCGCGATGCTTCCGGTGCGTGACGCCCAGCCCGGTGACCTGCTCTTCTGGGCGTACGACCCGTCGAACCCGGCGACCATCCACCACGTCGCGATGTACCTTGGCGACGGGAAGATCGTGGAGGCCCAGCAGACCGGCGTGCCGGTGCACACCCGGAAGGTCTCCTGGAACGAAGACGAGCTTGTGCCGCAGGCAGTCCGGCCCGGCGTGTAGAAGGTGGTGCCCCGTGGCGAAGAAGTTCGGTAAGCGCAACAAGAAGCCGGCGCAACTCAACGACCTGTTCGGCGCCCCGCCGCCCCCGCCGCGGCCGGGCCCGCCCGCGTCGAGCACGCCCCTGGCGGACTACCTGTCGCAGGGGTTGCCGGGTGTGGACGAGGGTTACGTCGTGCTGCCGCGTTCGCTGGCGGAGTCGATGTCGCTGCCATGGCAGCAGCAGATGGCCGGGTTGCTGTCGCAGTTCCACCAGACGCACCGGTCGCTGTCGTGGCCGGTTTACCGCACCGTGCCGTCGCGCTACGAGAAGCTCGTCGACCTGGACGAGGAGCAGCTCGCCGAGGTCGGCTACCTGGTCGAGATCGACGCCGACGGCGACATGGTCTACCGCGAGCGCAGCGGGCGGAAGGTGGAGGAGCCGGAGAACACGACCGTCCTGGTGCCCTGCCTCGACCCGATCCCGCCGCGCGGACAGGCCCGCCGGGAGGCGGCGGCGCCCGCCCCGGATGCGGACGTCCCCCGCGCCGCCCCGATGATCATCCCGCCCGCGCCGGTGTGGCGGACCACGCCGACCACGCCGTCGCCGGAGGTGCCGCCGCTGCCGGAGCCGCCGAAGAAGCTCGCCGCGCCACGCACACCACCCGGAACGGGCCCGGCCGCGCCCGATGCCGGTTCGCCCGCCGCGCCGGCTGGAGTCGCGATGCCGGGTCAGGGCACGTCGCCTGGAACCGGCCCGGCCGCTCCGGCTGGAGCTGCGATGCCGGGCCAGCCCGGCCCCGCCGCGCACGAGACCGGTTCTGCCGCTCCGGCTGGAGCCGCGATGCCGGGCACGCCGCCCGAGCAGCCGCAGCGCGTGACGAACCCGCAGGCCTGGCGCACGATGGAGCCCCCGGAGGAGCCGCCCCGGTTCACCGAGCCGCTGCCCCCGCAACCCCAGCCGACCCCGGCGGCCGGCATCCCGCTCACCCGGCCCACCGACCCGGAGCCGACGCCGCCGCGGGGCACGCCGCAGGCGAACCGCGACTGGTTCGAGCCGGACAACCCGGAGCACGAGTTCGGCCCGACCGGCCAGCCGACGGAGCTGCCGTACCGCTACCGCCCCTGACCGGCGCGGTGCCGCTGGCGCCGCCCGCCGCCGGGTGCGAAGCTCGCTCTATGGCGAAGAGCAAGGACCCGAACCCGGACCAGGGCTGGTACTACAACACCCGCACCGGCGAGGTCGAGCACCTCGAGCGGTCGCGGTCCATCGACCTCCTCGGCCCCTACCCCGACGAGGCCACGGCCAAGCGCGCGCTCGAGATCGCCCGTGAGCGCACCAAGAAGGCCGACGAGGAAGACGCCAAGTGGCGCTGACGTGACAGGGCCCCGGACCGCAACCGGTCCGGGGCCCTTCTCGAAAAAGCCTCAGCAGTCGCGCAGCGCGGGGCTCTGGTTGCGCAGCTGGCCGGCCGGCGAGATGAACTCCCGGTACGCGTCGCTGTCCACGGCGGCCGGGCGGAAGGCCGCGACGCGGTGGCAGTTCTGGAACGCCAGCTTCATGCCGAAGTGCCGCTCCAGCCCGCCGCGGATCGCGTCCGAAGCCAGCGCCCGCAGCAGCTGGCCCCGCTCCTTCTCGCTCGGCGGCGGGGTCGCGTGGTCGGCGAAGTCGGCGGCGCCGCCCTCGAGGTCCGCGGCCACTTCGCTGATCACCTGCCACGCGTAGGGCAGCGAGTCGCGCACGCAGGCGACGAACTCGGCGTCGCTCACCTCACCGGATTCGGCGCGGGCGAGCAGGTCGGCGGGTACATCGAGGGACATCGTGCTCCTTTCGATTTCTTCCTACGCCCCGGCCAGCGCTGGCGGGCCGGGCACGAACTCGGGGTCCACCTGCTCGGCCAGGTCCTGTCCCGCGCGCTCGTTGCCCCACGACCGGGCGTTGCGCAGGTGGAACTCGACGGCCTGGCGGTGGAACTTCGCCCAGTCCCGCGGTGTGGCATCCACAGTGGACTGGATGGTGGCGAGGGCGTCCAGGTTGTGCGGCTCCAGCGCGGTGATCGGCCGCGCCCGGCCGCGTTCGGCGGCGCGCACGTGCGACGACCCGGACAGCCAGCACAGCAGGTCCGAGCCCAGCTGGTCGCGCAGGAACTCGACGTCCTCGTCGTCGGTGACCTTGTTGCCGACCACCGCGAGCCGCACGCCGAAGTCACGCGCGTACTCGGCGTACTGCCGGTACACGCCGACGCTGCGCAGCGTCGGCTCGCACACCAGGAACGTCACGTCGAAGCGGGTGAACAGGCCGGAGGCGAACGCGTCGGCGCCCGCGGTCATGTCCATCACGACGTACTCGCCCGCGTCGTCGACCAGGTGGTTCAGCAGCAGCTCCGCCGCGCCGACCTTCGAGTGGTAGCAGGCCACGCCCAGGTCGTCCTCGGTGAACTGCCCGGTCACGCCCAGCCGCACCCCGGCGACGTCGCGGAAGCACGCCGCGAAGACCGGGTTGTCCTCGAACGGCCGCACCAGCCGCGACCCGCGCCCCGGCGGCGTCGTCTTGATCATCGCCTCGGCGCTGGTGATCCGCGGGTTGTCGCCGCGCAGCCAGTCCTTGATCAGGGGGAGGTGCTCGCCGAGCGTCGGCAGCGCGGCCGCCTCCTCCGCGGACGCGCCCAGCGCGACGGCGAGGTGCTGGTTGATGTCGGCGTCGATGGCCAGTACGGGGTGGCCGGAACCGGAGAGATAAGCGGCGAACAGCGAGGTCAGCGTCGTCTTCCCGCTTCCGCCCTTGCCGACAAAGGCGACTTTCACAGTGTGCGCACCCTTCATATAGATGAAAACGATATCGCTTTTCGACGGTGTGCGGGCAAGATACACCCGTCCGGCTCAACCCCGAACGGGCGACCGGAACGGCCATACCGGGTTAGGGTCTAGGTGTGCCCCACGTCGTGACCAGCACGAACTCGGCGGACGGCGGCTTCGCCCGGCTGCGCGCCGAGTTCGAGCTGCCGGAGGACTTCGACCCGGCCGTACTGGCCGAGGCCGAGGGCGTCGTGATGGACCCGTCCGAGTTCGCGGCCGACCGCGCCGACGCCACCGACCTGCCCCTGGTCACGCTCGATCCGCCGGGCGCGAAGGACCTCGACCAGGCCGTCCTCATCGAGCGGCGGTCCGGCGGCTTCCGCGTGCACTACGCGATCGCCGACCTCGCCGCGTTCGTCGCGCCGGGCGGCCTGATCGACCGGGAGGCCCGCCGCCGCGGCCAGACCCTCTACCTGCCCGACGGCACCGTGCCGCTGCACCCGCCGGTGCTGTCCGAGGGCGCGGCGAGCCTGCTGCCGCGCGAGGTCCGGCCCGCCGTGCTGTGGACCCTCGACCTCGACCGCGACGGCGAACTCACGCACGCCACCGTGCGCCGCGCGCTCGTCCGCTCCACCGACCAACTCGACTACGCGACCGAGGACCCGGCCGCGCCGCACCCGTCGATCGCCGCCCTGCCCGAGCTGGGCACGCTCCGCCGTGAACTGGCGGTGCGCCGCGGCGCGGTCGAACCGCAGCTGCCGGACCGGATCATCGGCGCGAACGGCGGCGACTGGGTGCTCGGCATGCGGCCGCGCACGAGACTCGAGGCCTGGAACGCCGAGATCTCCCTGCTCACCGGAATGGCCGCGGCGCGGATGATGATCGACGCGAAGATCGGCCTGCTGCGCACCCTGCCCGAGCCGGACGCCGAGACGCTCCAGTGGCTGCGCGGCGCGGCCCGCGCGCTGGGCATCGACTGGCCGGCCGGGGCGAGCGTGGCCGAGCTGCTCGCCGGGCTCGACCCCGCCCAGCCGGAGTCGATGGCCTTCTACACCGACACCACCCGCCTGCTGCGCGGCGCCGGCTACACCACCTTCGACGGCGAACTGCCCGAGGTCGTCACGCACGCCGGCATCGGCGCCCCGTACGCGCACGTCACCGCGCCCATCCGGCGACTGGCCGACCGCTTCGCCACCGAGGTCTGCCTGGCCGTCAACGCCGGCGAGCCGGTTCCCGCGTGGGCCCGCGCCGCGCTGACCGAGCTGCCCGGTCTGATGAACGCGTCGGACCTGCTCGCCGCACGGGTCGAGAAGGCCTGCCTGGACCAGGTCGAGGCGTGGATGCTGGCCGACCGCGTCGGCGAGACCTTCGAGGCGGTCGTCCTGCGGGCGGAGGAGAACCGCGCGGAGATCCTGCTGGCCGATCCGCCGGTGATGGCGCGGTGCGCGGGGGAGAACCTGCCGGAGGGCCGCCGCATCAGCGTCCGGCTGACCGCGGTGGACGTCGACAAGCGGAAGGTGTCGTTCGAGCGGGCATGAGCGACTGGACCGACGAGGAACGCGAGCTGGCGCAGCGCGTGCGCGACGGCCACGCGGTGGTCGTCAACGTGCGGAAATCGGGGCCGCACAAGCACCTCGTGCCGTGGCTCGTGGAGAACGACCTGATCACCTACATCGGGCACCGGGGCAACCGGCACTCCTGGCCGGAGTCCGACTTCGCGAACCCGTTCGTCAAGGAGGGCAAGACCGACCGCGCCGCCATGGTGCGGCACTACCGCGAGTACCTGGACGGGCGGCCGGACCTGCTGGACCGGCTCGGCGAGCTGTCCGGCCGGGCGCTGGGCTGCTGGTGCGCGCCGGAACCCTGCCACGGCGACGTCCTGCTGGAACACCTCGAAGGAGACCGATGACGCTGTTCGACGACCTCGGCGAGGACGTGCCGCTGCGTGGCGCGCCCCAGCGCGTGGTCTCGCTGGTCCCGGCGCTGACGGAAGCGGTCGAGGCGACCGTGCCGGGCCGCATCTCCGGCGCCACCGACTACTGCACCCACCCGGACAGCCTCCAGGTGTCGCGGGTGGGCGGCTCGAAGTACCCGAAGGTCGACGACGTCCTCGCGCTGCGCCCGGACCTGGTGCTCGCCAACTCCGAGGAAAACCGCCCGGAGGACGTGGAACGCCTGCGCGCCAACGGAGTTCCGGTGTGGGTGATGGAGGCGCCGGCGACCGTTCCGCACGCGCTGGCGTCGCTGCGCCGCCTGCTGACCCAGGCCTTCGAGGTGTCCGAACCGGACTGGCTGGTGACCGCCGAGGAGCTGTGGCGGGAGGCGGCTCCCGAGCGCGTGCGTGCCGTGATTCCGGTGTGGCGCAAGCCGTGGATCGTGCTCGGCCGGGACACGTTCGGCGGCGACGTGCTGCACCGCCTCGGAGTCGCCAACGTCTACGCCGACCACGAAGACCGGTACCCGCGCCCGAAGATCGACGAGCTGCGGGCGCGGTTCGCCGACGGCGCCGACCTGCTGGTGCTGCCCGACGAGCCGTACCTGTTCACCGACATCGACGGCCCCGAGGCGTTCCCGGACGTGCCGTACGTGCTGGTCTCCGGCCGCTACCTGACCTGGTACGGACCGTCCCTCGTGGACGCCCACCGCGAGCTGTCGGCGGCGTTCAGCGCCTGGTGACCAGCAGCGCGATCGGCGCGTCCCCACAGCGCAGCAGCACCGTGTCCGCGTCGTGCACCGGCTGCGCGCCGCCGTTCCACCAGGACGCGATGTCCGGATCCCGCACCAGCGAACCGGTCGCCTGACGGGCGGTGTTGGCGGCGATCACGCGGCCCTGCGCGTTGATCACCGCCGCCCGTCCGTCGACGCGCCGCAGCTTCGGCAGCAGCAGCCGCTCGAACTCGTGCACGAACACGTCCGCGCCGACGACCCCGGCGAACGCGCCGTCGCGCAGCACCGGGACGGTGAAGGTCAGCGTGTACTCGTCGGTGCACAGGTAGTCGACGTACGGCCCGGTGATGTGGCGGCGGCCGGAATCGCGCGGCACGGTGAACCACGACTGCCGCGTGTAGTCCAGGAAGTGGTCACTGGCCGGGTCGAGGCTGATGAACAGCTGCGCGGGCGGCCCGCCCGGCGTGCAGGTCCACCACTCGAAGCCGAAGCGCTGGTCGGCGAGCGCGTCCGGGGCGGCGATGAAACCGGCGCCCACCACCCGTTCGCCGAGCGCCGCGAGCACGTCCGGGCGCAGCGCGTCCAGGTCGGCGGCGCGGACCGGGCCCGGTCTGCCGAGGATCGCGGTGGCCGCGGCGACCGCGGGCGCGAGCCGCCCGAAGACGCCCTCGACGATGCCGGACACCTCTTCGGCGATGTCCTCGCCGGCCAGCGTGTCGTTCACGTTGCCGCCCCTGGTGTAGTCGAGGTGTCGAAGCTTAGGACCCGAGTAGGTCAAGATGCACCTCACCCAATCGGTCGATGGTGTCCAGGATGTGCTGCTCGGTCAGCTTGCGGGCGAGTTCGCCGTCGGCCTGGGCGATCGCGGCGGCGATGGCCCGGTGCTCAGTGCACGCCGTCACCGGATCGTGGTGCCCGAGCGGCAGCCACAGCAGCGCGCCCTGTTCGCTCTGCAACCGGATCTCCTGGTGCGTGAGGCGCGGGGACTGGGACGCGGCGGCGACCTCCAGGTGGAACTGCCGCTCGGCGCGGGCGGCCGCGGTGCCGGCCGCGCCGTCCATGTCCTCGGCGGCGAGCTGGAGGCGCGCGATGTCCTCGGTGGAGCTGCGCTCGGCCGCCAGCCGAGCCGCGGCGCCCGCGATCGCCACGTAGTCGTCGCCGATGTCCCGCAGCTCGCTGAGCGAGACCTCGCGCAGGCGCGCCCGCCACGTCTCGTCGTTCTCCTCCGGCGGCGCGCAGACGAAGCTGCCGCCGCCGCGGCCTCTCTTCGTCTGCACCAGACCCTGCTGGCGCAGGGCCACCAGCGCCTCCCGCACGGTCACGGTCGACACCCCGAACTGCTCGGCGAGCTCGGCCTCGCTCGGCAGTTGCTCCTGGTCAGCGAGGACACCCAGCGTGATCGCGTCCACCAGCCGCCGGGCGACGAGCTCGGCCCGCCCGGTCTGGTCCAGGGGCGCGAACAGGACTGATCGCGCGCTGGGGGACGTCAACGGCCTTCGCATCGGGCTCCTTCTTTCGGGTACCGCCGCGAACAATCCTGCCTCAAAGACTTGTCCTATGAAATATGGTCTTATATGTTTTCCGGCCATCGGGGTACCGACCCGCACCGTCCCCGCTGAGCCAGGAGCCTGCCCGTGCACCAGCTGAAGCACTTCATCGACGGCGAACCCGCGGATTCCGCGGACGGCGCCGTCGCCGAGATCATCGATCCGGTCACCGGACGGCCGTACTGCACCGCGCCGGTCGGCGGCGCGCAGGACGTGGACCGCGCCCTGCGTGCGGCGGCCCGGGCCTTCGAGCAGTGGCGCGAGACCACGCCGGGCGACCGCCAGGCCGCGTTGCTGAAGATCGCCGACGCCGTCGAGCGCCGCGCCGAGGAGATCGTCCGCGTGGAGTCGGCGAACACGGGCAAGCCGCTGGCCGTGACCACGGCCGAGGAGATCCCGGTGCTCGTCGACCAGTTGCGGTTCTTCGCCGGGGCCGCCCGCGCGCTGGAGGGCCGCGCCGCCGGCGAGTACCTCACCGGGCACACCTCCTACGTCCGGCGCGAGCCGATCGGGGTGTGCGCCCAGGTGACGCCGTGGAACTACCCGCTGATGATGGCGATCTGGAAGATCGCGCCGGCGCTGGCGGCCGGGAACACGGTGGTGCTCAAGCCGTCCGACACGACGCCGGCGTCCACTGTGCTCCTCGCCGAGATCGCCGCGGAGTTCCTGCCGCCGGGCGTGCTCAACGTCGTCTGCGGTGACCGGGCGACCGGCCGGGCGCTGGTCGAGCACGACATCCCGGCGATGGTGTCGATCACCGGTTCGGTCCGGGCAGGCATCGAGGTCGCCGGCTCCGCGGCCGCCGACCTCAAGCGCGTCCACCTGGAACTCGGGGGCAAGGCGCCGGTGATCGTCTTCCCGGACGCCGACATCGACGACGCGGCCGAGACCATCGCGGGCGCCGGGTTCTTCAACGCCGGCCAGGACTGCACGGCCGCCACCCGCGTGCTGGTCCACGACGACGTGCACGACGAGTTCGTGGCCGCGCTGACCCGGCACGCCGAGGCGACGAAGACCGGACTGCCGGACGACCCGGACGTGCTCTACGGGCCGCTCAACAGCGCCGCGCACCTCGCGAAGGTCGCCGGGTTCATCGAGCGGCTGCCCGCGCACGCGACCGTCCACACGGGCGGTAAGCGCGCCCGCGACGAGGGTTTCTTCTTCGAACCCACCGTGGTGTCCGGGGTCCGGCAGGACGACGAGATCTCGCAGAACGAGGTGTTCGGTCCGGTCATCACGGTGCAGCGGTTCAGCGGCGACGACGAGGCGCTGGCGGCCGCCAACGGCGTCGAGTACGGGCTCGCGTCGTCGATCTGGACCGCCGACCACCGCCGCGCGATGCGCCTGTCCGCGAAGCTCGACTTCGGCTGCGTGTGGATCAACACGCACATCCCGCTGGTGGCCGAGATGCCGCACGGCGGGTTCAAGAAGTCCGGCTACGGCAAGGACCTCTCGCTGTACGGGCTCGAGGACTACACCCGCGTCAAGCACGTCATGACGGCCTGGTGATCGACATGTCGCCCAACCAAGCTCCCGCACTGGCCGAGAAGACCGCCCCGGCGGAGACCACGAGCGCGATCCGGCTGCGTGGCCTGCGCAAGGAGTTCGGCTCCGTGGTCGCCGTCGAGGGCGTCGACCTGGACATCGCGCAGGGCGAGTTCTTCTCGATGCTCGGCCCGTCCGGCTCGGGCAAGACGACCGTGCTGCGCATGATCGCCGGGTTCGAGCTGCCCACGTCCGGGACGGTCGAACTGGCCGGCCGCGACGTCACCCGGCTGGCGCCGTTCGAGCGGGACGTCAACACCGTGTTCCAGGACTACGCGCTCTTCCCGCACATGACGGTGCAGCAGAACGTCGAGTACGGGTTGCGGGTCAAGAAGGTGCCCCGCGCGCAACGCCGCGAACGCGCCCGCGAGGCGCTGCGGACCGTCCACTTGGAAGGGTTCGAGGGCCGCAAACTGACGCAGCTCTCCGGCGGTCAGCGGCAACGCGTCGCACTGGCCCGCGCGCTCGTCAACCGACCCAAGGTGCTGCTGCTCGACGAGCCACTCGGCGCGCTGGACCTGAAACTGCGGCACGCCATGCAGACCGAGCTGAAGCAGATCCAGCGCGACGTCGGCATCACGTTCATCTTCGTGACGCACGACCAGGACGAGGCGCTGACGATGAGCGACCGGATCGCCGTGTTCAACACCGGCGGGATCGAACAGGTCGGCACGCCGAGCGAGGTGTACGAGGAGCCGGCGACCGCGTTCGTCGCCGGGTTCGTCGGCACGTCGAACCTGCTGTCCGGCGACAGCGCCGAGGCGGTGCTCGGCACGCGCGGCGTGTTCAGCATCCGGCCGGAAAAGATCCGCATCGATCCGGACCTGTCACAGCCGGCCGCGGTCGGCGAGATCTCCGCGACGGGCACGGTGACCAGCACCTCCTACGCCGGCGCCACAGTTCGCTACGTGGTGGCGCTGGACGTCGGCGGGCAGCTCTCGGTGGTCCGGCAGAACGCCGGAGCACCCCTCGAACTTGCCGACAACCGAGTCCGCCTGTGTTGGCGGCAAGAGCACAACTTCCGCATCAAAGACACATGAGCAGCGGCCTATGTGGGATCGCCTCCTCATGAATCCCCGCCCGCCGGCCCGACCACCACCCCTGGCGGACGCGCTCCGCGCGGCAGCGCCCTTCACCACGTCGGCGCTGTCCTCGCGAGAGGCCGCCCGCCCGTCACCCGCCACCACCCTCAACGGACGCGCTTCGCGCGGCAGATCCGACTCGAAACCCGCGGCGGCGCAAGTTGCCTGCGCTGCCGTAAGAACCAACCGAAGGAGCCATCCAGATGCGCAACAGCCGGACCCTGCGCTTGATCGCGGGGCTGATGTGTGCGGGGACCGCGGTCGCGGCCTGCGGCACGTCGAGCACTTCGTCCAGCTCGTCCAGCGCGGGCGGGCAGGGCTTCACCCCGCCCAAGCTCGAAGCCCTCTCCCAGCTCGGTCAGCCCGAGGGCGCGCTGAACATCCTGGCCTGGCCCGGTTACGCGGAGAACGGGTCCAACGACCCCAACGTCGACTGGGTGACCCCGTTCGAGCAGGCCACCGGGTGCAAGGTCAACGTCAAGACCTTCGGCACCTCCGATGAGGCCGTCAGCCTCATGAAGACCGGCCAGTACGACGTCATCTCCGCCTCGGGTGACGCCTCGCTGCGGCTCATCGCCGCCGGCGACACCGAACCGGTCAACACCAGCCTCATCCCGAACTACGCCGACGTCTTCGACTTCCTCAAGAACAAGCCGTGGAACAGCGTGAACAACGTCTCCTACGGCGTGCCCCACGGCTGGGGCGCCAACGTCCTGACCTACCGCACCGACAAGGTCAGCCCCGCGCCCACCTCGTGGTCCGTGGTGTTCGACGCGAACTCCCCGTACAAGGGCAAGGTCACCGCGTACGACTCGCCGATCTACATCGCCGACGCCGCGCTGTACCTGATGAAGACCAAGCCGGAACTGGGCATCAAGAACCCCTACGCGCTGGACGACAAGCAGTTCCAGGCCGCGGTCGACCTGCTCAAGCAGCAGCGCCCGCTGGTGTCGGAGTACTGGTCGGACTACCTCAAGGAAAGCCAGGCGCTGAAGAACGGCGACGCCGTCATCGGCACCGCGTGGCAGGTGACGGTCAACCTGACCAAGTCCGAGGGCGCGCCGCTGGAGTCGACCCTGCCCGTCGAGGGCGCCACCGGCTGGTCGGACACCTGGATGGTGGCCACCAAGTCGCCGCACAAGACCTGCGCCTACAAGTGGCTCGACCACATCGTCAGCCCCCAGGCCAACGCGAAGGTCGCCGAGTACTTCGGCGAGGCCCCGGCCAACCCGAAGGCCTGCTCGCTGACCGCGGACGCCAAGCACTGCGAGACCTACCACGCCGGTGACGCCGCCTACGCCGGCCAGATCTGGTACTGGACCACGCCGATCGCCCAGTGCGTCGACGGCCGCACCGACGTCAAGTGCAAGGACTACGGCGAGTGGACTCGCGCGTGGACGGAGATCAAGGGCTGACATGAGCATCGCCGCCAGTGTGTCGGGATTCCTCTACCGCAAACCCAGGTTGCGGCTGGGCATGCTGCTCAGCGCGCCACTGCTCTGGCTGGGCCTGGCCTACCTCGGCGCACTGGCGGCGTTGTTCGTCACCGCCTTCTGGCACACCGACACGTTCACCGGCCAGGTCGTCACCGAGTGGTCGCTGGACAACTTCGCCACCCTGTTCACCGACGAGGTCTACCGCACGATCACGTTCCGCACCCTCGGGATCGCGGTGGCCGTCACGGTGATCGACGCGGTCATCGCCTTCCCGATGGCCTTCTACATGGCCAAGTTCGCCTCGCCGCGGGCGCAGCGGATCCTGGTGATCGCCGTGATGACGCCGCTGTGGGCCAGCTACCTCGTCAAGGCGTACTCGTGGCGGGTCATGCTGTCGGGCAACGGGCTGGTCGGGTGGCTCTTCGGCGCCACCCCCGGCTACGGCCTGACCGCAACCATCCTGACGCTGTCCTACCTGTGGTTGCCGTACATGATCCTGCCGATCTACGCGGGCCTGGACCGGCTGCCGAACTCGCTGGTCGAGGCGTCGAGCGACCTGGGCGGCCGGTCGTGGCGGACGTTCCGCTCGGTGGTGCTGCCGCTGACGTTCCCCGCGATCGTGGCCGGGTCGATCTTCACGTTCTCGCTGACGCTGGGCGACTACATCACCGTCAAGATCGTCGGCGGCGCCGGCCAGATGCTCGGCAACGTCGTCTACGACAACATCGGCGCGGCGAACAACCTCCCGTTCGCGGCGACGGTCGCGACGGTGCCGGTCGTGATCATGCTCGTCTACCTCGCCGCGGTGCGCCGGACCGGTGCGCTGGACAACCTCTAGGCGGTTTCCGATGATGCTGTCCAAGAAGACCAAGTACGTCCTGCTCGCCGCGCTGGTGCTCGGGCTCGCAGTGATCTACGTGCCGCTGCTGGTGGTGCTGCTGAACTCGGTCAACAGCGACACCACCTTCGGCTGGCCGCCGTCCGGGTTCACGCTCGAATGGTGGGGCCGCGCTGCGCAGAACGAGGGTGTGCTGCGGGCGTTGTGGACCAGCCTGCAGGCGGGGCTGGCGGCTACCGCGATCGCGCTGGTGCTCGGCATGATGGCGGCGTTCGCCCTGCAGCGGTACCGGTTCTTCGGCAAGGACACGGTGTCGCTGCTGATCATCCTGCCGATCGCGCTGCCCGGGATCGTCACCGGAATCGCGCTGAACAACGCGTTCCGCACCATCCTGGGCGTCGACCTCGGCCTGTTCACCGCGATCGTCGCGCACGCCACGTTCTGCATCGTCGTGGTGTTCAACAACGTCGTCGCGCGGCTGCGGCGCATGGGCGGGAACCTCGAAGAGGCGTCGATGGACCTCGGCGCGGACGGGATCACCACGTTCCGGCTGGTCACGTTCCCGATGTTGCGGTCGGCGCTGCTCGCGGGCGGGCTGCTGGCGTTCGCGTTGTCGTTCGACGAGATCATCGTGACCACGTTCACCCTCGGTGCCGGCTTGCAGACGCTGCCGATCTGGATCCTGGACAACCTGTTCCGGCCCAACCAGGCGCCGGTGGTCAACGTGGTCGCCGCGGTGCTGATCGTCGTGTCGACAGTCCCGGTGTACCTCGCGCAGCGGCTGTCCGGTGACACGGCCAGCGGCGGGCGGCTGTAGCGCCTCAGGTATTTTCGGCGGACGGTTTCCGGCGGTCGGAAAAGAGGTCCGCGATGTCCGCTGTGACATATTTCGAGGCGATTGTCGTCGGCGCTTTGCAAGGCGTGTCGGAATTGTTTCCGGTGTCCAGCCTTGGGCACAGCATCCTCATCCCGGCGTTGCTGGGCGGTTCCTGGGCGCGGGACCTGAGCATGGGCGGCGAGTCGCCGTACCTGGCGGTGCTGGTCGCGATGCACGTCGCGACCGCGCTGGCGCTGGTGGTCTTCTACCGGCGGGACTGGGCGCGCATCGTGCGCGGGTTGTGGACTTCGGTGCGTGACCGCCGCGTGTCCGATCCCGACCAGCGGCTGGCGTGGTTGCTGGTGCTGGCGACGATCCCGGTCGGGCTGGCCGGGTTGCTGCTGGAAGGCGTGTTGCGGGACTTCCTCGGCAAGCCGGTGCCGACCGCGGTGTTCCTGGCGCTCAACGGGCTCGTGCTGCTGGCCGTGGAGCGGTCCGCGCGTGCTTCCCGCCGGCCGGTCCCGGTCACGCCGGTGCCCGAGCCGTCCGAGGTGACGCGGGACTTCTCGGCGGAGATCACGATGCCCATCCGGATCATCCGCGCCGAGGAGGCCGCCGACCGCCGCCTGGCGCGGCTCGGCGTCGGTGAGGCGGTGCTGATCGGGGCGGCGCAGATCCTCGCGTTGTTCCCCGGGATCAGCCGGTCCGGCATCACGATGGTGGCCGGCCTGCGGCGGGGTCTGTCGCACGAGGACGCCGCGCGGTTCGCGTTCCTGCTGGCCACGCCGGTGATCCTGGCCGCGGGGGTGCTGAAGCTGCCGTCGCTGTTCACGCCGGCGAACCAGGCCTCCCTCGGTCCGGCACTGGTGGGCAGCGTGGTGGCCGGGGTCGCTGCGTACCTGGCGCTGCGATTCCTGACGCGTTATTTCGAGACCCGCACGTTGACGCCGTTCGCGATTTATTGCGTGGTCGCCGGATTGGGGAGTCTCGCGTATTTCCTGGCGTGACTGCCGCCCGCCGCGGACGGCGGGCGGCAGGGGCCGTCAGTGGAAGGCGTGCTCGGGCGCGGGGAACTCGCCGCGGCGCACCTCGTCGGCGAAGGCGGCCGCGGCGCCGGACAGTGCACCGGCGAGGTCGGCGTACCGCTTGACGAAGCGGGGAGCCTTGCCGCGGCGCAGGCCGGCCATGTCCTGCCACACCAGCACCTGGGCGTCGCAGTCCGGGCCGGCCCCGATGCCGACCGTCGGGATCTTCAGCTCGTGCGTGACCTGCTTCGCGACTTCGGCCGGCACCATCTCCATGACGACGGCGAACGCGCCGGCTTCCTGGAGCGCGAGCGCGTCGGCGATCAGGTCGGCGCCCGCCTCGCCGCGGCCCTGGACCCGGTAGCCGCCGAGGTTGTGCTCGCTCTGCGGGGTGAAGCCGATGTGGCCCATGACGGGCACGCCCGCGCCGGTGAGGGCCTCGACGTGCGGCGCGAACCGGCGGCCGCCTTCGAGTTTGACCGCGTGCGCGCGGCCTTCCTTCATGAAGCGGACGGCGGTGGCGAGGGCCTGTTCGGGGGAGAGCTGGTAGGAGCCGAACGGCAGGTCCGCGACGACGAGCGCGCGTTTCGCGGCGCGGGTGACGGCGCGGACGAGGGGGAGCAGTTCGTCGACGGTCACCGGGAGCGAGGTCTCGTAGCCGAAGACGTTGTTGGCGGCCGAGTCGCCGACGAGGAGCACCGGGATGCCGGCCTCGTCGAACAGTTCGGCCGTGTACATGTCGTAGGTGGTGAGCATGGGCCACGGCTCGCCGCGGCGCTTGAGTTCCTGCAGGTGGGGGATGCGGACCTTCTTGGCCGGGGCGCCGGAAGCCGGGCCGGAGCCGTACGGGGCCGCGGTCTCGCCGCTGGTGGTGGACATCTTCGTCGACCGTCCTTCCCTCGAGGCCCTCGTCGGGTCCCCGGGTCGTGGATCTGGGAAACCCAGCGTGACACCAGGACGTGAGGCAGCCCAAGGAGCTGCGATGAGCTTCACACGCCGGTGGTCCCGAGCAGGCGCCGTAGGGCGGCCGGCGGGTGGCCGACGTGTTCCTTGACGGTGCGGGTGAGGTGGGCCTGGTCGGCGAAGCCGAGGTCGGCCGCGAGTCCGGCCAGGTCCGTGTCGCCGGCTTCGAGGCGTTCCAGCACCAGGCCGACGCGGACCCGGTTGCGGTAGCGGGTGAGGGGCACGCCCACCTCGCGGGTGAAGGCGCGGCTGAGCCGGAACGGTGAGACGTGGAGCAGTTCGGCGAGGGAGAGGAGGGTGCCGGCGGCCGGGTGCCGTTCGACGATGGCGATGCGCGCCCTGACGACGATGTCCCGGTCGGTGAGTCGGATGCCGGGGTGGGGCGCGGCCTGGGTGCCGACCTGGGGTGCGGGCCCGATGGCGGCCCGGGTGAGGGCGAGCAGGCTTTCCGGCAGCGCGTAGTCGGGGTCGGCCTGCCGGGTCGACGCGATGAGCCGCCGATGGGCGAACTCGAGCGCGGCGTCGACGTAGACCGCCGGGGTAGCCGGCCGGTGTTCCCCGAAGAGCGAGGCCCACAGCGAGGGCGCGAACTGGATGGCGGTGCACACGTCACCACCGCCGGGATGCGCGAAGGTCTCTTCTTCATCCGGCAGCGAGAGGTAACCGACGGCCGGATCGGCCTCGAAGACCCCGGCACGCGTCCGGCGCCGGAACCAGCCCCGCCGAACGAGCACCAGTTCCGGCGAGGAGCGCCCCTCAGGAGCCGACCACCCGCGATGCCCGCCCCCACAACGCACAAGCCGCACCACGACACCCGCGCGCGAGGCAATCGAGAGAACGGCCACCATGCGCGCGACGGTACCCCGCAGGTACGACAATTCCGGGCGCCTTGGTGCGGGCGTTCTTCTCCCGGCGCCCTTGCCGCCGCGCCGCTGAGGCTCGACGCCCGGACGCTGTGCCGCTCCGGTGCACATGTCCGGCGCCCTTGGCGCCGCGTCGCGCGAGGCGCGACGCCCGGACACTTTGTGGCCCGCGCTCGACGGCCCCGGCGCTCTGCCGAGCTGGCGCTCTGCCGAGCTGGCGTTCTGCCGGGCTGGCGTTCTGCCGGGCTGGCGTTCTGCCGGGCTGGCGTTCTGCCGAGCTGGCACTGTGACGACCGGGCCTGCCCGCACCCCAACGCGCTGGTGGCCTGCCGCCCAGAAATCCCGCGCCCTGGCAGCCTGCCTCCCCGGCACCCAGTGCCCCAGCGTCTTGCATCCCCGCCGCCCCGGCACCTGGCGCTGCGCGCCAAGCGCGGAGCTCTGCCATGCGGCGCCACTGCGGAACCGCTGGCCTACCGACGCCGAGCGCCTGCACAGCACCGCAGTGCCGTCCCGTGAAGGTGCCCTGCAGGGGCAGCGAGCTTGCCGCTGCTCCTGCTGTCGCATCCCACTGTTGTCGGCGCTGCTACCGCCGCCGATGCCCGCCCCGCGGCGCTGTTCGCCGGGTCAGCTCGCCAGCAGGTGTTGTCCCGGGCCGAGGGCCTTTTCGCCCACGGTGTGGAGCAGCGCCCACATCGTGGCTTGGTTCGCGGTGACCACGGGCTTGCCCAGCTCCCGCTCCAGTGGCGCGATCACATCGTAGGTGGGCAGGCCGGTGCAGCTCACGAACACCGCGTCGGCCGTGGGGGTGTCGCCCTCGCGGATCAGGTCCGTCACCTCCTCGGGCTGGACGTCAGGGACCTCGTCGACCGCCAGGGCGAAACCGGTGATCCTGGTGATCTCGAACCCGTGCGCCGTCAGGTACTTGTGCAGGCGCCGGCCCACCGCGGGCGCGTACGGGTGCACCACGGCCAACCGCCGCGCGTCGACGCTCCGCAGTGCGTCGACGACCGCGCCGGACGTGGTCAGCGCCCGAGGTGCGCCAGCGGCCTCCATGGCTTGCCGCAGGGCGCGTTCGCCTGCCTCACCGCCCACGAAACTGCAGGCCGTGCAGGCGTAGGCGATCGCCGCGGCGCCCGTGTTGCACAGCGCGCGGACCGGGGCCGTCAGGTACGCGGGATCGGCCAGCGCGGACACCATCGTCAGGTTGTCGTCGGCCGGGGCCTCGGCCGTCCGGCGCACCTCCAGCTCGGCTCCGTCGGGCAGCCAGCGGCGGATCTCGTCGTCCCTGGTGAAGTCGAACGACGCGACCACGCCGACCCGCAGTGAGCCCATGACGCCGGATACCCGCCGGACAGCGCAAGAATCTTCAAGACCCCGGGCCGGCCGCGCGGCACGCTGACCGCATGGCTTCGATACGTACGGAAACCCTGATCGACACCCCTCTCGACGTGGTCTGGGCGGCTCTCCGGGATTGGGGCGCGCTGCACGAACGCCTCGCCCCCGGCTTCGTCACCGACACGCGCCTGGACGGCACGGACCGGATCGTCACCTTCTTCGACGGCACCGTCGTGCGCGAGGTGCTGGTCGACCTCGACGACGACGCGCACCGGCTCGTCTGGTCCGTCGTCGGCGGGCCCTACACCCACCACAACGGCGTCGCGCGGGTGTTCCCCGACGGGCCGGACCGGACCCGGTTCGTCTGGGTCGCCGACCTCCTCCCCGGAACCCTCGCGGCCCGCACCGGTGCTTTGATGGAGCAAGGCACCGCGGTCATCAAGAAGACGCTGGAGGCACAGGCCCTCCCGGCCTGAGGGGACACCATGACAGCACTGGGTTACGCGCTCTTCGACACCGCGATCGGTCACTGCGGCATCGCCTGGGGCGAGCACGGTGTGACCGGCGTCCGTCTGCCCGACGGCGCCCCCGCCACCACGCGGGCACGCCTCCGGGCCGCCTTCCCCGAGGCCGCCGAGTCGACGCCGCCGGACGAGGTCCAGGCCGCGATCGACGAGATCACCGCACTCCTGCGCGGCGAGCGCCGGGACCTGCTCGGGATCGTTCTCGACTACCAGGGCGTGCCGGAGTTCAACCGCCGCGTGTACGAGATCGCGCGGAACATCCCGCCCGGACGGACCCTCACCTACGGCGACATCGCCCACCGGCTGGGCATGCCGGGTTCGGCGCAGGCCGTCGGCCAGGCGCTGGGGCACAACCCCTTCCCGATCGTCGTGCCGTGTCACCGGGTGCTGGCCGCCGGGCGCCGCATGGGTGGGTTCTCCGCACGCGGTGGGGTGGAGACCAAGCGGCAGATGCTCATCATCGAAGGCGCGGACGTCCAGCCGACCCTCTTCTGACGCGGGCGCGCCCGGCTCGGGGGAGCGCGTCCGGTGGGGTGGCTGGCGTGTGGGTTGTTGTTCAAGGGGTCTCCTTTGGCGTTGGTTCAGGGCCGGCTTGCGAAGCGCGGGACTGGGCGCGGTGGTGGGAAGGCGAGTTCTTGCGTGGCCGTCTCGTGTGGGACGGCGGCCTTCTGTGGGAGGGCGTCGTGTCGGGTCACGGTCCGACGGGTTATCCGTGCCGCGGTCGCGGGCGGAAGGGGGTATTCGGCGCGCACGGGGCGCGCATCCGTCGGGGCGTGTGACCGAAGCGGCGGAAGCAGGCACCGTCAACGGCTCGGCTGCGAGCGCATCGCCAGCGAGCGCAACCGCAGCAGCGTCGTCAGCCGCTGGGGGTGCGGGGCGTCAGCCACGGTCTGACCGGCCACCCCTCCGCCGCGGCCATCAGTGGCACCGCGGTCGCGCCGTCGATGTGTTCGCGCAGGATGTCCGCGTGCCCGGCGTGCCGCGCGGTTTCCTCGATCAGGTGCAGCAGCACCCACCGCACCGTCCACGCGTCCACTTCGTCCGGGAGCCACGGCACCCGCACCGGCTGCCCGACATCCGGGATCCCGGCGACGATCTCCTCGGTGTCCCTTGCCGCCGAGTCGTACGCGGTCAGCACATCGGACAGCGTTTCCCCTTCACCCACAACGAAATCCGCCACGCCATCGATGTCCACAGGGGAACCCCGCACCGCCGCCATCCACCGTCGCTCGGTGCTCGTCACGTGTTTGATCAGCCCGCCGATGCTCAGCGTGCTCCGCGTGGGCGTCAGCCGCGCCTGCGCGTCGGTCAGACCACGGGCCGCGAGACGCAGGACATACCGCTGCTGCGCGAGAAAAGCGAGCAGGCCGTCGCGCTCGTCGGCCACCGGACGGACATTCCCAGCCATGACAACAGTTCCTTCCAGGAGGGGCACGGAGGGAATGATGGCACCCGGGTCCGACAGTTTCCGGCTCAGAACTCCCCTTCGCGCCAGCAATTCGTGATGGGCAGCCGTCGATCTCGCCCGAAAGCCTTAAAAGTTATCTTCGTACCGATCGGGTACTGGCGGCGTTTGTACTCCGCACGGTCGACCATCCGGATCACCCGATCGATCGTTTCCGGCGCGAACCCGGCCTCGACCAACTCCGCGTAACCCCGGTCGCCTTCGACGTAGTCGTCCAGGATGTCGTCCAGCAACCCGTAGTCCGGCAGCGAATCCGTGTCCAGCTGCCCCGGCCGCAGCTCCGCCGACGGCGGTTTCGCGATCGAGTTCTCCGGGATCGGCGGCACCTCACCGCGTTTCTCGGCCGCGGCGTTGCGCCACCGGGCCAGCGCCCACACCTGCGTCTTGAACACGTCCTTGATCGGCGCGAACCCGCCGACCGCGTCCCCGTACATCGTCGAGTACCCGACCGCCAGCTCGGTCTTGTTCCCGGTCGCCAGCACCAGATGTCCCTCCAGATTGGACAGTGACATCAGGAGCATGCCGCGCACCCGCGCCTGGATGTTCTCCTCCGCCAGGCCGGACAGTCCGAGCTGATCCACGTAGACCCGCACCATGTCCTCGACCGGCTCCACCCGGAAGTGGCATCCCAGCCGCCGCGCCAGTTCCGCCGCGTCGTCCCGCGAATGCGCCGACGAGTACCGCGACGGCATCGACACGCCGTGCACCGAGTCGGCCCCCAGCGCGTCCACCGCCAGCGCCGCCGTCACCGCAGAGTCGATCCCGCCGGAGAACCCGAAGATCACCGAGCGGAACCCGTTCTTGTGCACGTAGTCCCGCAACCCGACGACCAGCGCCGACCACACCTCCGCCTCGTCGGACAACGGCTCGCGCACCGCAGCGGGCAAGGGTTCGTACGCCGGCGCCGGATCCGCCGACAGCACCCGCCGCCGCACCTCGAGCCCCTCGTACATCCCCGGCACGCACTCCACCGCGTCCACGGACACATCCGCCACCAGCAGGTGCTCCACGAACTGCGGCGCCCGCGAGAGCAGCGAGCCGTCCGCGCCGACCACGAACGAGTCGCCGTCGAACACGAGGTCGTCCTGCCCGCCGACCTGGTTCGCGTAGACCAAGGGAGCGCCGGCCTCCGCCGCCCGCCGCGCGACCAGCGGCAACCGGATGTCGTCCTTGGACCGTTCGTACGGCGAGGCGTTCGGCGACACCACCACGCCGACCCCGGCCGCCCCGAGCGCGGACACCGGCCCGCCGTCCTGCCAGAGGTCCTCGCAGATCACCATGCCGATGTCGCAGCCGTGGAACCGCAGCACGTCCAGCGTCCGCCCCGCCTTGAACCACCTCTGCTCGTCGAACACGCCGTAGTTCGGCAGGTGGTGCTTGAACTGCCGCGCGACCACCTCGCCGCGCCACAGGGCGGCTGCCGCGTCGCGGGGACCGACGTCGTCCAGGTCGAGATAGCCCACGTACACGAGCAGCTCACCGCAACCCGCGTCCGCCAGCGAAGCAGCCAACGCCCGCAACGCAGAGCGCGACGCCTCCGCGAACGTGCCGCGCAACGCGAGGTCCTCGACCGGGTACCCGGTCAGCGACATCTCGGGGAACACGACGACGTGCGCCCCGGCCTCGGCGGCCTTGCGGGCCCACGTCACGGTTTGCGCCGCGTTGGCCGTCAGGTCGCCGACGGTCGGGTTCACCTGGGCCAGCGCGATCCGGAGCATGACCTCATTGTCGGCCACGCCCCGGATGCCCGCTCAGTTCTTCTTGCGCCGCAAGAGGCTGCGCACCTGCCGCAGCGTCTCCTCGAAGCCCGCGTCGAACGGCGCGTCGTGCACCAGGTACGTCCACGTCGAGCTGGCCCGCCGCACGCCGGAGGCCGCCAGGTCTATCCCGTCGTCGCCGATCTCCGCGTCGGCGAGCGTCTCGGCGGACCGCTCCTTGATCGCGGGCACGATCTTGCGGAACTCCGGGATCGCGATGCGGTGGAACTCGTCCAGCGGCGTCTCCCGCGCCAGCGCGCGCAGGTGGATGCTCTCCCGCACGTCGGTGAGGAACGCGAGGTGGTCCGACCACATCTGGTCCAGGTGGTACAGCATGATCTCGCGGCAGACCTGCTTCGCCTTCTCCTCGCCGACCTTCTCGGTCAGCTCGTCGTAGCGCTTCTCACCGGACAGCGCCTCCGCGGCCGCGTCGGTCCGGAGCAGCTCGTCGCGGTACTCCAGCAGCTCGCGCCGCTGGTGCTCGATCAGCCGCGTGTAGCGCCAGGTGTTGCGGTGGATCTCCAGGTCGACGCCCTCGGCGACGCGCTGCGCGTGGTCGATGTGGCGCTTGGCCGCCGGATCGGTGATCTCGCCCGAGTCGTCCGCGTCGATGCCATCGGGCACGTCCGGCGCGTTCGAGGTGACCAGCTCGTCGTTCAGGCTCGCGAAGAACACCGCGCTGCCCGGGTCGCCCTGGCGGCCGGACCGGCCGCGCAACTGGCCGTCCAGACGGCTCGACGGGTACCGCGCGGTGCCGATGACGTGCAGACCGCCCAGCTCGGCGACGCGTTCGCGGTCCTTGCCGTCCGCGCCGCCCAGCCGGATGTCGGTGCCACGGCCCGCCATCTGGGTGGACACGGTGATCGCGCCGAACTTGCCCGCCTCGGCGATGATCGCGGCTTCCTCGGCGTCGTTGCGCGCGTTGAGGACGACACACGGCAGGTCGGCCTTCGCCAGCTTCTCGGCGAGCTCCTCGGATTCCGCGACGTCCTGCGTGCCGACGAGGATCGGCCGCCCGGTCTCGTGCACCTCGCGGATCTCCTTGACGATCGCGCGCAGCTTGTGCGACGGCGAGGCGAAGATCCGGTCGTCGAGGTCCTCGCGGACGTTCGGCTTGTTCGGCGGGATGACCGCCACTTCGAGCTGGTAGAACTCGCGCAGCTGCTCGGCGACCGCGACCGCGGTGCCGGTCATGCCCGCGACCTGCGGGTACCGGGCGATCAGGGCCTGCACGGTGATCGAGTCCAGGATCTCGCCGCGGTCGGTGGGCGCGACCTGCTCCTTCGCCTCGACCGCGGCCTGCAGCCCGTCCGGCCAGCGCTGCAGCTCGGCGACCCGGCCGCGGGAGGCGTTGATCAGCTCGACCTTGCCGTCGCGCACCAGGTAGTCGACGTCGCGGGTGAGCAGCGCGTGCGCGTGCAGGGCGACGTTGACGGCCGCGAGCCGCTCGGAGCCGGACTCGCTGTACAGGTCGACCCCGCCGAGCGCCTTCTCCACGACGGACGCGCCTGCCGTGGTCAGCCACGCGTTGCGGCCGTCGGTGTCGGTCTCGTAGTGCAGGCCCAGCCGCAGCCGCCGGACCACGTTGGCGACCTCGGTGTCGGCGACCGCCTGGTCCACCGAACCGGCCATGACCAGCGGCACCCGCGCCTCGTCGACGAGCACCGAGTCGGCCTCGTCGATGATCGCGACCTCCGGGGCGGGCTGGACGACGTCCTCGGCGCGGGTGACGAGCCGGTCGCGCAGCATGTCGAACCCGATCTCGCTGACCGCGCCGTAGGTGACCTCGGCGTCGTAGGCCGCGCGCCGCTCCTCGCGGGTGAGGCTGCCGTCGACCCAGCCGACGGTGACGCCGAGCAGGTCGTACACCGGCTTCATCCACTCGCCGTCGCGGCGGGCCAGGTAGTCGTTGACGGAGATGACGTGCACGCGCTTGCCCTGCAGCGCGTACCCCGCGGCGGCCAGCGCGCCCGCCAGCGTCTTGCCCTCACCGGTCTGCATCTGCACGACGTGCCCGGACAGCAGGCCCATCGTGCCGAGCAGCTGCACGTCGAACGCGCGCTCGTCCAGCGCCCGCCGCGCGGCTTCGCGGCCGAGCGCGCACAGCTCCACCAGCTGCGAGTCGCCGAGCTCGGCCTCCAGGCGGAGCTTGCCCGCGCGCTCGGTCAGCTCCGCGTCGCTCAGGGCCTCCAGCTCGGGTTCGAGCGCCTCGATGTCCGGCAGCAGCGCCTCGTACTTGGTCAGCTCGACGCTGCCCGGCCGCTCGATGAGCTTGCGCAGCCGCTTGCCCATCCGGCTGATCAGTGCTGGCACCCGTGGTCTCCTGTCCTTCTCGCGCGCAACCCACCAGCCAACGAGGTGGCGGTGCACCTGTGTTCCCACTCAGGATGGCACGATCACGACGTGCGCTTCCTTCAGCGAGCCAGGTCCCGGTCCATACGAGCCGCCGTCCTCGGCGCCTGCCTGCTGGTGCCGGTCGCGGCCTGCACCTCGCCGGAGCCCGCGCCGGCTCCCGCGCCGACGGCGACCACCGAGTCGGCCGGCCCGGCCGGGGTGGTGCCCGCCGGGCTGGAGCGGTTCTACGCACAGCCGTTGACCTGGGGCGACTGTGCACCTTACGCGACTTCGGACGACATCAGGTCCGCCTTCCGCGCTGATGCTCTCCAGTGCGCCCGGCTGACCGTGCCGCTGGACTACACGAAGCCGCAGGGCGACACGATCACGATCGGCGTGCTCCGGCAGAAGGCGACGGGCGACCGGCTCGGGGCGCTCGTGCTCAACCCGGGCGGCCCCGGCGCCTCCGGCATGTACGCCGCCGCCGGCCTCGCGCCGCGGGTCGCGAACACCGACCTCGGCAAGCGCTTCGACATCGTCGGCTTCGACCCGCGCGGAATCGGCGCCAGCGAACCCGACGTGACCTGCCTGACCGACGCCGAGCGGGACGAGCAGCGCGCCGAGGACCTCGAGGCCGACGGCAGCCCGGCAGGCGTGGCCAGGCAGGACGCCGAGTCCAAGGAATTCGCCGACAAGTGCGCCGAGCGGACCCAGTTCGGCACCGCGATGCTCGCGAACCTCGGCACCCGCGACGTCGTCAAGGACATGGACGTCCTGCGGTCGGCGCTGGGCGAGGAGAAGCTGACCTACCTCGGCTACTCCTACGGCACGCGGATCGGCTACACCTACGCCGAAGCGTTCCCACAGAACGTGCGCGCCATGGTCCTCGACGGCGCGCTGGACCCGAGCCAGGACGAGGTCGAGTCGCTGGTCGCGCAGGGGCAGGGCTTCGGCGTCGCGTTCAACGACTTCGCCAGGTGGTGCGCCGCCCGCCGCGACTGCGTGCTCGGCACCGACCCGGCCGGCGCGACCCGGGCCTTCCAGAACCTGGTGCGGCCGCTGATCGAGAACCCGGTCCGCCTCCGCGACGGCCGGGTCCTCAGCTACGACGACGCCACGCTCGGCGCGATCCAGGCGTTGTACTCGCAGCAGTTGTGGGCGCCGCTGAACGCCGGGCTCAACGAGCTGAAGAGCGGCCAGGGCACCACGTTGATGGCGCTGGCCGACCAGTACAACGAGCGCGACGCCAGCGGCAACTACGCCAACACGCAGGACGCCTTCACCGCGATCCGCTGCGTCGACGACCCGCCGGTGACCGACCGCGCCGAGATCCTCGAGGCGGAGAACCGCTACGACCAGGTGGCGCCCTTCCTCGACGACGGCAGGCCCAACGGTGCCGCGCTCGACCCGTGCGCGTTCTGGCCGGTGCCCAACACCTCGGAGCCGCACGAGCCGAACGTCGCCGGCGTGCCGCCGGTCCTGGTGATCTCGACCACGAACGATCCGGCCACCCCGTACCAGGCGGGGGTGAACCTCGCGAAGGCGATGAAGGGCGCGCTGCTGACGTTCGAGGGCACCCAGCACACCGTCTTCCTGCAGGGAGTCGACTGCGTGGACGACATCGGCACCGCCTACCTGATCGACGGGACCCTGCCGGCGGAAGGCGCACGCTGTACCTCTCGGTGACCGGACTGGCACGATGTGACAGATGCGTTTTCCCCGCCGCCGGAGGCTGCTCGCCGCGGGCCTGCTGGCCGCCACGCTGACCGCGTGCACCACGCAGGCCACCGCGCCGCCGCCGTCACCCTCGCCGGTGGCGGACGTCCACGCGCTCGACCGCTTCTACGACCAGCAGCTCGCGTGGGGTGACTGCGCGGCGTACGCGACGGGGCAGCAGAGCGCGGAGGCGTTCCGCACGCCCGGCGTGGAGTGCGCCCGGCTGACCGTTCCGCTGGACTACGCGAACCCGCGCGGCGAGACGATCACCGTCGGCGTGCTGCGGCACAAGGCGCTCGACCCGGCCCACCGCATCGGCTCGCTGGTCATGAACCCGGGCGGCCCTGGCGGTTCCGGCATGGAAGCGGCCGCCCGGCTGGTGCCGACGGTGTCGAACAACGCGATCGGCCTGCGGTTCGACTTCGTCGGCTTCGATCCGCGCGGGGTCGGCGCGAGCCAGCCGCGCGTGCAGTGCCTGACCGACGCCGAACGGGACGCCGAACGGGCAGGCAACCCGGGCGCCTCGGACGCCGCGTGGACCGGGGAGGCGAAGGACTTCGCGGCGAAGTGCGCCCAGCGCACCGAGCACGGCGACGCGATGCTGGCGAACATGGGCACGCGGGACGTGGTCAAGGACCTCGACGTCCTGCGGGCCGCGCTGGGCGAGGCGAAGCTGAGCTACCTCGGCTACTCCTACGGCACCCAGATCGGCTACAGCTACGCCGAGGCGTTCCCGGAGCGGGTCCGCGCGTTGCTGCTGGACGGCGCCATCGACCCGGCGGCGACCGATCCGGATTCGCTGGTCGCGCAGGGCGCCGGGTTCTCCCGCGCGTTCGGCGAGTTCGCCGCCGAGTGCGCGCGCCACGACGGCTGCGCGCTGGGCCGCGACCCGGCGAAGGCGGCGGCCGAGTTCCAGAACCTGGTCCAGCCGCTGGTCGGCGCTCCGGCGAAGACCGGCGACGGCAGGCGGCTGTCCTACCGGGACGCCATCACCGGCGTGGTCGAGGCGATGTACTCGAGCCAGTCCTGGCCGTTCCTCAACACCGGACTCGGCCTGCTGCGTGGCGGTGACGGCTCGGTCCTGCTCCGGCTCGCCGACGGCTACTACGAGCGCGACGCGGACGGGCGGTACTCGTCGCTGCAGGACGCCTACTACGCCGTGCGCTGCGTGGACAACCCGCGTGCGGTCGATCCGGCGGTGTCCCGGCAGCGGATGGTCGACGCCGCGCCGTTCCTCGGCTGGGGCCGCCCCGACCAGGGCGAACTCGACGTGTGCGCGAGCTGGCCGGTGCCCAGCACGTCCCAGCCGCACCGGCCGACGGTCACCTCCGCCGCGCCACCACTGGTCATCTCGACGACCGGCGACCCGGTCACCCCGTACCAGGCCGGCGTCACCCTCGCGAACCTCTTCCACGGCGGCCTGCTCACCGTCGATGGCACCCAGCACACCGCGTTCCTGCACGGCAACATGTGCGTCGACGTCGCCGGACTGGACTTCCTGGTGGACGGCTCCCAGCCGGCCCCGGGCACCCGCTGCCAGGCCTAACCGCCGGTGGACGTCCCGACGGGCACGTTCTGGTCGGACAGCGCCAGCTCCAGCTGGATGGCGCCCTCGTTCGGCTGCCGCGGCGGCACCTGGATCCACACGCGCACCAGGTTGCGCGGCTCGGCCTTGGTGACCCAGAACTTGATGTCCACGTCGGCCTGGATGCCGGGGATGACGCTGGAGATGACGTCCTTCGCCAGCTCGCCGGTGACCCGGTAGGCCTCGACGCCGAGGACGTCCTCCTTCGTCTCCGTCTTCAGCGCGGTCGCCTCCGACATCAGCTTGGGCAGGCCGCGCTCGGAGTCGAGCAGCGTCATCGGGTTGTAGTCGGCGGGCACGGGGGCCTGCCGCTGCTGGCCCTTGGTGTCGGTGAGGAACAGCGTCTCGCCGACGAGCACGTAGTCCAGCTCGAACCGGTCCGCCGAGGCCTGCACGTCGGCCTGCCCGATCGCGGTGCCGTGCGGCCCGCCGTCCTTGCTGGCCTGCCCCTTGACCTCGCGGATGTCCAGGCCGGGGATGGTCGAGCTGACGCTGAAGTCGAACCGCACGCTGCGGATCCCGTTCAGGCTCGTCTCGGCGGCGTCCACGAGCGCGCGCCCGTCGGGGAGCGGTTCCTCTGGCGCGGCCGAACAGGCGGTGGACAGCGCCAGGACCAGGGCGAGGACACCGGCGGTGCGTCGGCGGAGCATGCGTCCAAGGTAGCGATCAGCGGCGGGCGAAGGTCCGGCGGTATGCCAGCGGAGCGACGCCGATCGCCGCGTTGAGGTGCTGTCGCAGCGAAGCCGCGGTGCCCAGCCCCGACTCGGCCGCGACCCGGTCGACGGGCAGATCCGTGGTCTCCAGCAGGTGGCGGGCGTGCAGCACCCGCTGCTGGTTCAGCCATGCCCGCGGCGACTGCCCGGTCTCCGCGCGGAAGCGGCGGCTGAAGGTGCGCACGCTCATGCCCGCGTGCTTCGCGAGCGCGGCCAGGTCGAGCGGTTCGCCGAGCCGTTCCAGCACCCACGCGCGCGTCGCGGCGGTGCTGCCGTCGGCCTCGGGCAGTGGCTGCTCGATGAACTGCGACTGCCCGCCGTCGCGCCACGGCGGCACCACGCAGTAGCGGGCGACGTGGTTGGCGACCGCGCTGCCGTGGTCGGACCGCACGAGGTGCAGGCACAGGTCCACGCCGGCGGCCAGCCCCGCGGAGGTCAGGACGTCGCCGTCGTCCACGAACAACACGTTCTCGTCCAGGTCGACCTGCGGGTAGAGGCGCCGGAAGGCGGGCGCGTGCGCCCAGTGGGTGGTCGCGCGGCGGCCGTCGAGCACGCCGGCGGCGGCCAGCACGAAGGCGCCGGTGCAGATCGACACGAGCCGCGCCGATGACGGGATCCGGGCCAGCGCCGCGGCCAGGTCGGGCGGCAGCACGCCCTCACGCCGCGGCCCGTGCACGCGGGTGCCGGGGATGACGACGGTGTCGGCGTCCTCCAGTGCTTCCGGGCCGTGGCCGAGGTGCGCGTCGTAGCCGTGGCTGACCCGCACCGGCCGGTCGTCGACCCCGCAGACCCGCACGTCGTAGAGCGGTTCGCCGTCCTGTGCCGCGGTGCCGAACACGAGCGGCGCGATGTTCAGGTCGTACCCGACCACTTCGGAGACCGCGAGGACCACAACCCGGTGCATGGCCGGATTCTTGCACATATTGGCGCTCCGGCCACTCGTCCGGGTGATCGCGGTCGGCGAGCATGTAGCGGTGACAAGAACGAAGTCGCGCATCCACCCGGCCTGGTTCGTCGCCTTCGCGGCCTTCGTCGCGCTGGTCGGCGCCGCCGGGTTCCGCGCCACCCCCGGCGTGCTGATCGACCCGTTGCACGAGGAGTTCGGCTGGTCGACGGCCACGATCTCGGCCGCCGTGTCGATCAACCTCCTGCTCTACGGCCTGACCGCGCCGTTCGCCGCGGCGTTGATGGAGCGGCTCGGCATGCGCAAGGTCGTGACCGGCGCGCTGGTCCTGGTCGCGGCGGGCAGTGGTTTTACGGTGTTCATGACCGCGAGCTGGCAGTTGCTGTTGTGCTGGGGCGTGCTGGTCGGGCTGGGGACCGGCTCGATGGCGCTGGCGTTCGTCGCGACCGTGACCGCGCGCTGGTTCGTCCGCCACCGCGGCCTGGTCAGCGGCATCCTGACCGCCGCGGGCGCGGCCGGGCAGCTGGTGTTCCTGCCCCTGCTCGCCGCGATCGCCACGAACGACGGCTGGCGGACCGCGTCGCTGGTGGTGTCCTTCGCCGCGCTCGCGGTCGTGCCGATCACCCTGATCTTCCTGCGCGACCACCCGAGCGAGATCGGCCTGACCGCGTACGGCGCGACCGAGGCCGAGGAGTTGCCGCCGTCGACTGGAGCGGCCCGGCGCGCGCTGCAGGTGCTGGGGCAGGCCGCGAAGACGCGGGCGTTCTGGCTGCTCGCCGGCGGGTTCGCGATCTGCGGGGCCTCCACCAACGGCCTGATCCAGACCCACTTCGTGCCCGCGGCGCACGAGCACGGGATGCCGCCGACAACCGCGGCCTCGCTGCTCGCGCTGGTCGGCGTCTTCGACGTGGCAGGCACGATCGCCTCGGGCTGGCTCACCGACCGCGTCAACCCGAGGATCCTGCTCGGCGTGTACTACTTCCTGCGCGGCGCGTCGCTCATCGTGCTGCCGCACCTGTTCGCGCCCACCACCGAACCGCCGATGTGGGCTTTCATCATCTTCTACGGACTGGACTGGGTCGCCACGGTGCCGCCGACGGTCGCGCTGGCCCGTGAGCACTTCGGCCTGAGCGGTCCCATCGTGTTCGGCTGGGTCTTCGCGTCCCACCAGGTCGGCGCGTCGATCGCCGCGGTGGGCGCCGGCCTGATCCACGACCACGCCGGGAGTTACGACCTCGCGTGGTACATCTCGGGCGGATTGTGCGCGCTGGCTGCGGTGATGTCGCTGGTCATTCCCTCCGTCAGGGCAACACCGGAACCACGAAACATGCCGTTAACACGCCATGCGTAGGGTGCGGCCATGGATCGCCAGCAGGAGTTCGTGCTGCGCACGCTGGAAGAACGTGACATCCGGTTCGTCCGTCTGTGGTTCACCGACGTACTCGGTTTCCTGAAGTCGGTGGCGGTGGCCCCCGCCGAGCTGGAGGGCGCCTTCAGCGACGGGATCGGGTTCGACGGATCGGCCATCGAAGGCTTCGCGCGCGTCTACGAATCGGACATGGTCGCGAAGCCCGACCCGTCGACGTTCCAGGTGCTGCCCTGGGAGACCCCGGAGGGCGGGCACTACTCCGCGCGGATGTTCTGCGACATCGCGATGCCCGACGGGTCGCCGTCCTGGGCCGACCCGCGGCACGTGCTGCGGCGCCAGCTGTCGAAGGCGGGGGAGGCCGGGTTCACCTGCTACGTGCACCCGGAGATCGAGTTCTTCCTGCTCTCGTCGTTGCCGTCGGACGGCAGCGAGCCGGAGCCCGCGGACAACGGCGGGTACTTCGACCAGGCCAGTCACGCCACGGCGACGCACTTCCGCCGCCACGCCATCGAGGCGCTGGAGGCGATGGGCATCTCGGTCGAGTTCAGCCACCACGAGGGCGCGCCGGGGCAGCAGGAGATCGACCTGCGCTACGCCGACGCGCTGACCATGGCCGACAACGTCATGACGTTCCGGTACGTGGTCAAGGAGGTCGCGCTGACCCAGGGGGTGCGTGCGACCTTCATGCCGAAACCGTTCACCGAGCAGCCCGGCTCGGGGATGCACACGCACGTGTCGTTGTTCGAGGGCGACCGCAACGCCTTCCACAACCCGGAAGACCCGTACGAGTTGTCCGAGACGGGCAAGGCCTTCGTCGCCGGCCTGCTCCACCACGCGCGGGAGATCTCCGCCGTCACCAACCAGTGGGTGAACTCGTACAAGCGGCTGATCAGCGGGGGAGAGGCGCCGACCACGGTGTCGTGGGGCCGGGCGAACCGGTCCGCGCTGGTGCGGGTGCCGAACTACTCGCCGGGCAAGGCGTCGTCGCGACGGGTCGAGATCCGCACGATCGACTCCGCCTGCAACCCCTATCTGGCGTACTCGGTCGTGATCGCCGCCGGGTTGAAGGGGATCGAGAAGGGCTACGAGCTGCCGCCGGCGGCCGAGGACAACATCTGGTCGATGAGCGACGCCGAGCGCCGCGCGGCCGGGTACGACCAGCTGCCGCAGAACCTCGGCGAGGCTCTCGCCGAGATGGAGAAGTCCGAGCTGCTGCCCGACGCGCTCGGCGAGCACGTCTACGACTTCTTCCTCCGGAACAAGCGCGCCGAGTGGGACGCCTACCGGCGCTCGGTCACGCCGTACGAGCTCAAGACGCTCCTACCGGTGCTCTGACCAGGGGAAATGCCGTTAAGGGACCCCCCTGTTTCAGGGGGGTTCCGGGGCATGTAATCTTCTCTTCGTCGCCAGGGAGACCGGGACGACGGGGCCGAAAGCCCCGGCGGACGGACCAGGGTCGGGCGGTGTTGACACCGCGAACCGAACCGGGTAAAGTTCTTGGTCGGCCCGCGGGTGGGTCGCCAACCACTACTACTAAACCAGTAGGGTTGCTGACGCCCTCCGCGAGAACACAAAAGCTTTATAGAAGCAGCAGCTTCGTGTTGTTTGAGAACTCAACAGTGTATTGATGAGCTAAAGCCAGTTGATTAGCTAGAACCCTTTGTGGGTTCCTTTGAGGCTATCATGTATAGCCGGATCGATTTTCTAGCATTGTTGGAGAGTTTGATCCTGGCTCAGGACGAACGCTGGCGGCGTGCTTAACACATGCAAGTCGAACGCTGA